>CAZNBG010000020.1:0-17175 GCA_964570915.1 uncultured Nitrospira sp.
TGGCAGCAAAAGCGTACTGGTTGAGCAGTCAGCCTATAGCCCCCTTATTTCAAAACTACACCGACGACCAAGCGATGGCACGCGAAGAGCGTGTAACACACTTGAGCTGGCAATTGAATGAATCAGAGACGACGCGCTTACTCAATGACGTACCGAAACGTTGTCATACCCAGATCAATGATGTGCTCATTGCCGCGCTCTTGATAGCCTATCGCACATGGTCAGGTTCCAACGAGTTACGTCTCAACATGGAAGGTCACGGACGTGAAGAAGGTCTGTTTGGCCACCAAGTTGATCTCAGTCAGACCGTCGGTTGGTTCACATCGATGTATCCAGTGAATCTGACGCTACCCGATATGGACTTACCTGGCATGTTGAAGTCAGTCAAGGAGCAACTCCGTCAAGTACCTCACAAAGGATTAGGTTATGGCCTGTTGCGTTATTTAGGAAGCCAAGAACAGCAGGAACAATTACGTCATTACGATTGTCCAGGAGTGGTGTTTAACTATTTAGGGCAATTTGCTGAAGAAAGTGATGGCCTGTTTGTGTTTGCTAATGAGTCTCACGGCATGTCAACCTTGGATGTGGTCACGAGACGCATTGAATGCAACGGTATGGTTGTTCATGGCAAGTTGTCGATGGGGATGAGCTTCAATACGCGGTATTACGATGACGTCAGTGTGGCCAAATTAGCTGACTTGTACAGGCAGGCATTGCAAACTCTGATTGCGGACGAAACAAGGTTAGTACAGTGGTTGGTGCCATCTGACGTGGCGATGACGCAGTTGACGCAAGCACAGATTGACGCTTTGTTAGCGCCTGACATATTGGATGCGTACCCCTTGTCGCCGATGCAGGAAGGGTTGTTGTTCCACGCCTTAAAAGACCCAAATGGTGGGGATTACATCATACGTGCCGCCTACTTAATCGAAGGCCGGTGCAACCGTGCACATTTGAAGGCAGCGTGGGATGGACTGGTTTTTGAGCACGATATTTTACGCACCAGCTTCTTGTGGGAAGGTGTTGATACACCGGTCCAATTAGTGCACATCAATCCAGAATTACAGGGGGAAGAATTGGGTTGGCATTCATAAGAAGAAAGCCGCTGCAGGGCATGCTGGAGGCCACCATGCGGGGCCATCGGTGAGTGGAGTGAATGTGGCGTCTGGATGTCAGCATCGTCCAACGATAGCAGCCTGTATCAGACAGTCAAGGAAATGCAGATCTTATGCCTTGCTGGGGTCTGAAAGATTGCTGGAAAAACAGGAAGATCGGAAAGTCAGGTCGAGCCGGCTGGTTCAAAAAAGCGCTCTCTTGCGGCAATGAATTGCTCTCTGAGTCTTTGGGTAATCCGACCTGGTTTTCCTCCTCCGACCGGGGTGTGGCCTACCCGGGTCACCGGCATGATTTCCATGGTGGTGTTCGTCAAAAAACACTCGTCGGCCCGGCGCAACTGGTCAGCAGGATAGTGTCCTTCTTCGACGGGAATTTGGAGTTCCCCGGCCAGCTGAATCACGATTCCTCTGGTGATGCCATCAAGCAGGCCGCACTCCAACGCGGGTGTTCGCAATATGCCATTGGTCACAAAGAACAGATTGCTGATCGTGCACTCGGTCAGGTGCTCTTCCCAATTGAGCAGGATACTGTCGAAGGCGCCGACGGCAATGGCCTCGCGTTTCGCCAGGATATTGTTCAGGAAATTGATGGCCTTGATCTGCGGTGACAATGCGCTCGGGAGGTTTCGCTTCGTGGAAGCAATGATGACACTGGCGCCTGTCTCGTAGAGATGGGATGCTGGAGGCACAAGGGGCTTGGCCATCATGACAACGGTCGGTGAAGGGCACAGCGACGGGTCCAAACCAATGTCTCCCGTTCCTCTCGAAACGGTGATCCTCAGATAGGCATCGCGCCGATCAGTCCCGATGTCGTTGCGGGCCATTGCTTCATGCAGAATATCGGCCCACTCCTTCAGGGGAATCGGGATCGTCAACCCGATGGCCTCAGCCGACCGAAACAACCGTGACAGATGTTGATCTCGCATGAAGATGCGGGGACCGTACGAGCGAAGCGTTTCATAGACTCCGTCTCCGTAGAGAAATCCGTGATCGAACACGGAAATGACGGCCTCCTCGTCTTTCACAAATCTATTATTCAAATAGATCCACATACAGCCTATGAAAACGCGCTGAAAAAGGCCTGAGCCTTATGGATGGTTTCCTCGTACTCATGGGCCGGGTCAGAATCGGCCACAATCCCCGCTCCCACCTGGAGATAGCCGTTACCTTGCTGCATGACGAGCGTCCGGATGAGGATATTGAAATCAAGATCACCGCTCCAGCAGAGGTAGCCCATCGATCCGGGGTACGGACCGCGGCGGACCGGCTCCAATTCCTCGATGATCTCCATGCAGCGGATCTTGGGAACGCCGGTAATCGTTCCCCCCGGGAACATGGCCTTCAGCAGGTCGAAGCCAGTCGCATGATCATTTAACGTCCCACCCATATGTGAAACCAAGTGGTTGACATGTGAATACTGTTCCAATGTCATGAGTTCGTCCACGTGGACACTTCCATAACGGCAGACCCGGCCGAGGTCATTTCGCTCAAGGTCCACCAACATGACATGTTCTGCGCGTTCCTTTTCATTGGTTCGCAGCTCGTCAACAAGTCGGTCATCGTCGGTCACATTGCTCCCACGGGGTCTCGTGCCGGCGATCGGCCTGGTGTCGGCTCGACGACCGTTGAGGCGAACGAGGCGTTCTGGTGACGAACTGATGAGGCGAACCGCATCGAACCGGAGCAATCCTGAGAAAGGAGAGGGGTTCAAAGTCCGCAAGCGACTATAGGCCGACAAGTCGGCTTGAATGTCTCCCTGAGAGAGCGCCTCGCAGCTCACGTTGAAACGGTGTGAGAGGTTGGCTTGGTAAATGTCTCCGGCCGCGATGTATTCCTGACAGCGGCGGACGCTTCTCATATATGCCGACTGATGTTGCTGAGGCGTGAACGTGAGGTCGCCGAGGTCGCTATGAAGCGCTTCGACCGTATCGGACCCGATTAACTGGGCTTCCAAAGCCGCAAGGCGATCCTTCCCTTCGCGAAGAAGCTCTTCACGAGACTCCCCCAAAAATCGTTCCAGCGGGGGACAGAACATCAGCACCAGGCGGCCCAGTTCATGGTCAACGGCTGTGACCAGATCGAAAAATGCGAATTCCAGATCAGGACAGGCACGGTCATCGAAGGTCAGAGAGGGTAACTGCTCGAACTGGCGGATGAGATCATAGCTCAAGTACCCGACCGCTCCACCGAAGAACGGTGGAACTTCAGGAGGGCGACCAATCTGCTGACTCCGCATACGAAGCGCCAAACGTTCAAACGCACCCAATCCCGATTTCATGTGACCCTGAGGCGATCGTTCCATGAATTGTTCCGCCGTTCCGGACAACCTCAGATAGGGATCGCTGGCGAAGTAGGAATATCGCCCCATCGTCCCGTTACCGTTGCCGCTCTCAAATAGAAATGACGGGTGCCGAGTCGAGGCGGTTTTGGCGTACAGCTCGAAGGGGCTGGCCGAGGGGCAGGGGCGGGTCACGATCAGAGGCGAAGGAGGTCCTTGCAAAAATGGGATCGACGATGGTGAGGTCCGACGCATGGTCAGTCACTTCTTTGGTTGAGGAGCGCGCGCTCACTATACCGCAGAGATTTCTGGTGGGATAGGGTTCTAACGGCTTGACATTCCTCACGGAGTTTTGCTTAAATTGCACGCCCATCAACGGCAGAGTTCTGCTCACGTGCTCTCGCCTCCCATGGGTCTCGGATGGCCCCTTCACAAGATCCCTTTTATGCGGGGCTCGGTCAAGCGGTCCGGATCGCAACAGATCTGCTCGCTGCGCTGATTGTCGGGGGAGCGTTGGGGTGGGTCTGCGACACATACCTCCTCAATTCTACCCCCTGGGGGATGATCGGAGGGCTTGTGTTAGGCCTCGTGACAGGGATGAGGAATGCGTATCGATCGGCTCAGCGATGGAAGACATAGTATCGATCAGTAAGGAAAACACAAGAGCATCATGGAAGAAAGCCCGCTCCATCAATTCGAACTGCAGAACTGGATTCCGATTTCGTTAGGCGGATTGGACATTTCCATCAATAAAGCCGTCGTCTTCATGTGGATCGTCGTTGCGGTGGCGGCGGTACTGATGGTGATGGCAGGATCGGCGCGTAAGCTGGTGCCTGGAAAGCTGCAAAGCCTGGCGGAGATGATGGCGGATTTCATTCGCAGCATGATTTTGGATACGATGGGGAAAGACGGGATGCGGTTTTTCCCTCTCATCGCCACTCTGTTCATCTTTATTCTCTTCAGTAACCTCATTGGGTTGATCCCCGGCAGTTACACCGTCACGAGTCAGGTCGTCGTGACGGCTGTGTTTTCCTGCGTGGTCTATGGGCTCAGCTTGGCGATCGGATTTTATTTACATGGAGCGAAGTTCCTCGGCATCCTTATACCGCCCGGCACACCGGGGTGGCTGGTGCCCCTGATGATCCCAATCGAAATCATCAGTCAATTGGCACGGCCTGTGTCACTGGCAGTTCGGCTCTTTGCGAATATGACGGCGGGCCACGTCATGCTTGCGGTGCTGTTCGGGCTGACGATCGGTGGCGGATTGTTGATCGGGTGGTTGCCCTTTACGTTTACGGTTGCGATCTATGTATTGGAATGTGGCATCGCGTTCATCCAAGCCTATATTTTTACGATATTGACCTGCGTCTACTTGGGGGATGCGTTTCATTTGCACGGCCATGATGAGCACGCGCATTAGCGCGTGCGAGTTTAGACAAGGGAGGAGTACGCCATAATGGATTCAGCAGCAGCAGGGTTGATCGGTATGGGATGTGCGGCGGCAGGGTTTGCCGGGGCCGGTGTGGGGATCGGCTACATCTTTGGGAAGATGATCGAAGTGGTGGCTCGCCAGCCCGAAGCGGAAGCTCGCGTCACGAAGTATATGTGGATCGGGTTCGCGTTGGTGGAAGCCATTGCCTTGTACGGCTTGGTCATTGCCTTCATCATCATGGGCTTCCGCAAATAACCGTGCCGAGCAGTGGGTGCCCGGTGCTTAAACGCACTCGGCGCTCAGAACTCAGCACACAGCACGTAGGTTACATTATGCCTCAGTTCGAATCGCATTTTTTCTCTTCCCTGATCTTCTGGGAGATCGTGTCGTTCGCGATCTTGTTTTTCGTGCTCTACAAGTATGCCTTCCCCGGCATCTTGAGCGTTCTCGAAGAGCGCGAAAAGAAAATCAAGGACAGCTTGGATCAAGCCGAACTCCATCGATCGGAAGCCGAGCGTCGGCTGAAGGAATATGAAGCCAAACTCAGCGCAGCCGGGAAAGAAGCGGAGGCCATCCTCACCACAGCGAAGGAACGGGCACAACGGCTCCTCGATGAAAACGAACAACGGTTAACGGCAGAGGCGGAACGAATCAAAGGAGAGGCGACGCGGGAGATCGAGCAAGAACGGCGCAAGGCGCTTCAAGACATTCGGACCCAGACGACCGAACTTGCATTGATGGTAGCCGAGAAAGTGGTGCAGCGGAGCTTGACGGAGGCCGACCAGAAAAAGTTCGCAGACGACGCGCTTGAAGCTCTCTCCAAATCCTATGGGCGATAACCAGTCGTGATGTGAAGGTGGAGTCAACTTAGGGTGACTCCACCAGGCCGATACCCTTCCAAATCCACTGTCACGAATTTAAATCCCAATTTCTTCAATTGTGCGCTGATTCTTGTGCATCGGTCCGGTTCCATGAACCAAAGCAGTTCGTTCTTCGCCACTTCAATCCTGGCTATATCACCATGGTGTCGGACGCGAAAATGACGGAGTCCCTCGCGATGGAGTACCATTTCGGCGTCTTCGACCCGGCTTAATTGTTCGCTGGTGATCACGATCCCACGTGGGATTCTCGACGAAAGACAAGCGGCGGCCGGCTTGTCCCAATTTGAAAGTCCGAGTTCCTTGGCAAGGATACGGATATCGGGCTTCGACAGTTCGGCCTCAACGAGCGGGCTGCGCACTCCCCATTGCCGGGCGGCCTTGATGCCGGGACGGTCGTCACCGAGGTCATCGAGGTTGGTTCCGTCCACGACATACGCGGCTGCTCTCGATTCCCGCAGGCTCCCAAGAAGTTGGTACAAATCGGTCTTACAATGAAAACAGCGATTCGCGTCATTCTTGACGAAGTCGTCGATGGCCAGCTGATCGGTTTGTACTGTTTCATAACGGGCACCAATCTCCTGGGCGACCCGTTCGGCAGTTTCCAATTCGATCGACGGGAACGTCGGAGAGACAGCCGTGATACCGACCGCCTTTTCGTGGAGTTGCTCATGGGCGATCTTAAGAACGAAGGTGCTGTCGATTCCGCCCGAATACGCGACCACCACGGAACCCATCTCAGTCAGGAGGGTTCGGAGCCGATCAAGTTTATGCTGGAGAAAAACCGATTGCATAGGGGGGCTTTTCAGTCTGTCTAGTGGCGGACTTTCGCCTTGATGATATTACCGACAACAACAAGCGCGTAGTGTTGAGGGTCCAAATACTGTTTCGCCACGCGCAGCACATCCTCTTTTGTTACGCGTTCGATCCACTTCGTGTACTGACTGAAGTAGTCGAAACCCAGCCCAAAAAACTCCACTTGTGCCAAGACCTGCGCCAACTTGGCAGTGGAATCCAGCCGCAACGGGAAGCTGCCCATCAAGAAAGCTTTGGCCTCAGACAATTCCTGGTCGCTGACCGGGGCCTCCCGAATTGCCTTCATTTCGGCTAAGACACCGCTGATAGCCTGGTTCGTGGTTTCGGTTCGAGTCTGAAGATTGATCCAGAAAGAACCCGGCATCGCCCGGGCGTCGTAATGGCTCATAATGCCATACGCGAGCCCCTGCTTGTCGCGGATGGAATCCATGAGCCGCGATGAAAATCCACCGGCGCCCAGGATATGATTCATGACCGTCACGGCGTAAAAGTCAGGATTGGTTCGACTGATTCCTGGGTGACCCAGCACGATCGTGGATTGTGTCAGGTCCTTTTCGATGAGCTGGACGGTCTTCTTGTCGATGGCGGCCGGCTTCCTGGTCGGTCTGAGTTGCGCGGCACCTTTCTTCCAGGACCCGAAATGCGTCTGAACGAGTGCGGTGGCCTGCTCAACCGTTACGTCACCAACGATGGTGAGGATGACTTGGTTCGGAAGGTACTCTTTCGCATAAAAGCTTTGGACATCCGCTAACGAGATCTTGTTGAGCGTTTCCTCGGTCCCGTTCACCGGCCAACGATAGGGATGATTCTGGAAGACTAGCTGATTGAACGCCTTAATGGCGACGTGCCCAGGATCGTCATTGTCGCTGGCGATTTCCCCAATGATCTGCGAACGAACCCGTTCAAACTCCTGCTTGGGGAAGGCCGGGTGTTGAAGGATGTCCGCCAGGAGGGTGAACCCGAGATCGATATCCTTTTTGAGCGTGCGTGCCGATGCCGTCGTGAAATCTTCGCCTGCTTGGGCTCCCAGCGAGCCGCCGACAAAATCGATCTGCTCGGCCAGCTGTTTAGAGGATCTCGTGGTCGTCCCTTCGTCCAAGAGACTGGCAACTAAATTCGCCACGCCTGCTTTTTCCGGTGGATCTTGGGAGGACCCCGCCTTGATGAGAGCATGGATTTCCACAATGGGAAGAAAGTGCTGCTCCAACACCAACACGGTCATCCCGTTTGAAGTGATGAATCTCGTCGGCGAAATGTCCGCGGCAAACCCAGTCGTCGTCACGCAGATCGACAGCACCGCACACAGGACCCACCCCAATGCTCCGCGTCCTGAACCTGCTCGCGCAAATCGTGAATCGGAAGAGTAGTGCCGCTCGGCTCTCGGTTCGTTACCCATGATCGCCTAAGACTTTCCTTCGTGGATTGCTGTAGGACTCGATTCGGGAGTCTTGGGAGGTAAGGGAACGAGAATTCCGACGGTCCGATTGTCCTGGGTGAGGTATTGTTTGGCGACGCGCTGAATATCCTTCGCGGTCACGGCGCGAATGCGTTCCACGAATTGATCGATCCTCCGCCACCCCGCACCGACTGCTTCCGCTTGTCCCATCAGCATCGCATGGCGGAAATTCGAATCCTGCTCGAAGACACGCGACGCTTCCACCTGATTCTTCGCCCGCTGAAGCTCCACATCAGACGGCGGCTCATTCTGAAGCCGCAGGATCTCACGCTGCAGGGCTTCTTCGACCGCCTCGACCTTCGCACCAGGATTGACCAATGAATAGAAATAGAACAGGCCGGGATCTGTTTGTAGCACGCTGTACTCAGCGCCGACCGCCAACGAGTTTTTCTGCTCATAGACCAAACTCTGGTAGAGACGGGAACTTTTTCCATGCGAAAGGATCGATTCGAGGATGTCGAGGGCATAGGAGTCCTCGCTTGAATAGTTGGGCACACGAAACCCCATCATGACAAACGGCACCTGCGCTTCCCGCTTGAGGATGAATCGGCGTTCGCCTCGTTGATCCGGTTCAGGCGGTAGGATTTGCTTGGGTGAGGGACCTCTGGGGATCGGCTCAAAGAGATGCTTGATCGTCGGAAGCAATGCCTCGGCCTTGATATCGCCCACGACGACCAGCGTGGCGTTATTGGGAGAATAAAACGTGTCATAGTGACGCTGCAAGTCTTCAAGAGACATTGCGTCGAGATCGGCGAACCAGCCGATGACGGGCCAATGATAGGGATGGCTGAGGAAGGTTTGGGCAAACAGGGCTTCAACCAGCGCCCCTTGGGGATCGTCTTCGGACCTGAGCCGGCGCTCCTCCTTGACGACTTCACGCTCGGTCTGGAAATCGCTGTTGTCGAGAAGCAGGCCCTGCATCCGATCGGCTTCCAGTTCCAACGCCAACCCGACACGATCAGCCGCCACATTCTCAAAATAGGCGGTGAAATCCTGAGAGGTAAACGCGTTGTCAACCCCGCCGTTTTTTCGGACAATGCGGGAAAATGACCCTTTGGGATACTTTGCCGTCCCTTTGAACATCATATGCTCGAGCATGTGAGAGAGTCCGGCCCGGCCCATGACTTCGTTACGAGAGCCGACTCTGTACCACACTTGCACCGTGGCCACCGGAGCCTTGGGGACCTCAATAAGCAGCACTTTCATGCCGTTTGAGAGCAGGTATTCGTTTGGTTCCGCCCCGAACGACAAGGAGGGAGAGCCCAAGACGAGCAGTGCTCCAAGGACACGGGTAAACCAATGGCGTTTGGGGTGTTGCCTGATCATGATGTATGTCGAAGGATCCATGCTAGCAACGAGTTTCGATAGGTGTCAAGGCAAGGGAGGGTCGGTTGCCGGAGAGATCTCCGAGCTGTCCGCAGGCGCCGAATACGTCCCGCCCTCGGCTCTTCCGAATGAACGTATCGAGCCCGGCATCGCGGAGAACGGATTGAAAGCGAAGGACTTCCTGTGCCGATGGGCGATGAAAGTGGCTGCCCGGAAATTCGTTGAATGGAATCAGATTGACCTTGCATCGTATGGATTTCAGCAATTGTACCAGGCGGCGGGCATCAGCCGACTGATCGTTCACGCCGGCGAGAAGAACATACTCGAACGTCAGCCGTTGATGCGAGGTGAGCGGATAGCGACGACACGCAGCCAGGAGCGACCGCAGTGAGGCAAGTTCGCTCGCGGCAGGCATGAGCTCTCGCCGTTGTTCTTCAGTGGTGGCATTGAGCGAGACGGCGAGATTCACACCGAGCGCCGCGACCTCCGTGAGGCGAGATGCCAGCCCTGCCGTTGACACCGTGATACGTCTACGCGACCACCCGAGGCCCCACGGTTTGTTGGTCAGACCGGTGACCGTGGCCTTGAGGGTCTCCAGATTGGCCAAGGGCTCTCCCATTCCCATGAAGACGAGATTCGTGATGTGTTCATCGGAAGCCAGCACATCGTGTGCGCTCAGGATTTGGTCGATGACTTCGTGAAGCTTGAGGTTGCGTTGCAATCCCATCCTTCCGGTCAGGCAGAAACCACAATCCAACAGACAGCCGACCTGTGTCGACACGCACAGTGTCAGCCGCTCGTCATCCGGGATCAGGACGGCTTCGATCGTCATTCCATCGCCGAGCGTCAACAGCAATTTCCGCGTTCCGTCCTGGGATCGCAAGACGGTGACTTGGGCCGAGCGACCAACAGCGGCCGATCGAGACAGCAGCAATCGATCATGCATTGGAAGGTCGGTCATGTCGCTGATAGCCCGTATCCGCCGTTGATAGAGCCAGCGCAAGATTTGTTTGGCACGATACTCCGGCCAACGCTGACTGCGGATAAATTTCTCCATCTGAGGTTCGGTGAAGCCCAGGAGATTCGTCAGTGTACCCGGCTGAGCCATCGGCAAATCGGTCATAGCGTCCTCGATGGACAGGAGCCTACCATAGCGGAAGCTGAACCGCATATGGCCATGCACATGACCGGGCCTCGAAACTTCTTCCATTGCAGGCGGCCCTGTATATAATGAACGCGGGTGAATATCGATGAGTGGTCATGAGGCCTTGTACTAAAGTTCATTCCATCGTTGGGGTCGGCGTGGTGCTGGCTTCCGGGCTGGCGATCGCGCTCAGCGGTTTGCTCTCACGCGATGCGCATACCGCGCAGGTCACCACACCGGAACAATCGACTCCCGATACCTGTCTCTCGGCGGAGGACTGTTTTCTGGCTGCGGTCTGGCCGAAGGAACGATTGGGCAATAGTTTGACGAAGGCGCAAGTGGTGGCGCTGAGGCTGGAACGTCTCCGACAGGTGATGGAAGGATTTCCCGCTTCGCAGTGGGCGAAGCGCGCAGGATTGCTGTCCGGCGTCATTCTGATTGAACGGAATCCTGCAAGCGCACTCTCCTATCTTCGGGCAGCCCAACGGGACTTTCCGGTGCTCGATGATTACATTCGATTCTGGATTGGAGAGGCGTTGCTGCATTCGGGCGATGCCAAGGAAGCGGCCGGGATGTTTGAAGGCGTGCCGCAAGCGGTGCCCGATTCCAACCTTCTCAACCAAGTCGCGCTCCGTGCCGGGGAAGCGTGGTACCAAGCTTCCAACTGTTCTGAAGCCGTGGCCTGGCTCGTGAAAGCCGTCAATGGGAATGACAAGGAGCCACAGATCTCTCAGACGTGGTTGCGGTTGGCCTCCTGTTATCTCCGAGAAAATCAACTGACCGAAGGGCGGGACACGCTGAAGCAACTCTGGGTGAAATTCCCCCAGACCAAGGAGGCCAGGGAAGCCGAAACTCTCCTTGCGACCAATATCGGGGGAGAACCTTGGGTGGCTCAGCCTGACACGCATTATGCGCGGGCTCAGGCGTTCTTAGCACAGTCGCTCCACGTCGAGGCAATCGATGAATTGAAAAAGTTCATTGCGCGGGAGCCCACCTCCCCACATCGCTGGGACGCCAAACTCAAATTGGGTATCGCCCAGGTTCGGCTCAAGCTGTACGATCACGCGCGTGCCACATTTTATGCGCTGACCGAGGAGCAAGGCCCTCGGGCTGACGAAGCCACAGTCTGGTTGGGGAGGGTCTATCTGAGACTGGGACTGGGGGACAAGCTGTTGGATCTCTGCCGCACACTGCCGAAGCGAACGCTGACACCGGAACAGAAGGGGCAGATCAACATATTTGCCGGGATCTGGTTGGAGGACCAAGCACGGTTCGAAGAGGCGATTGCGAGATATCGCCAAGTTGCCAAGTCGGGAGACCCGGTGTCGCAACGGACAGAAGCGCAATGGCGGGAAGGGTGGGTGCTCTACCAAACGGATCGCCATCGTGAGGCGATCTCTGTATGGCAACAGATCGTGGATCAAAAGGACAGTGACTTTGAACCACAGGCGCTCTACTGGATTGCCCGTTCCTACGGACGTGTCGAGGATGCGAAGTCAAAGGACGTGTTCGCGCAGCTGTGTCAGCGGTTTCCCTTCACCTACTATTGCCAGTTGGCGCGTGAACAAATGGGCCTGTCGACCGCCGGGAGGACGAAACAGGAACTTTCCCCCGTCCCTGCCGCATCTATCCAGCCCGCATCGGAACCACCGTCAGCTTCGGTTCAAGTTACTCTGACAAATAGTCGGGCACACATCGAGCTGCAGGCGTCCTACCGGCGGGCGGTCGAACTCAGAACACTGGGTCTCGATCAAGATGCCGCGCGAGAGCTCGCCGCGTTGACGGATCGGTATAGTCGTGATCCTGAGGTGTTGGCGGCGTTATCGATGATGTTGAACGAAGTTGGTGCGTACCATCATGCCTTGCGCCTGGTGCGATCACGGTTTCGAGAGAAACTGGAGAGAACCGGCGGAGTGATTGCCGACGGTCTCTGGAGTGCGGCCTATCCGACCGGATTGATCCCCACGATAAAAATATTGGGAGCGAATGGGGTTGACCCGCTTCTTGTTGCAGCGATCATTCGAGAGGAAAGTCAGTATGATTGGAGAGCGGTTTCTCGTGTCGGAGCCATCGGATTGATGCAAGTCATGCCCGCTACCGCCAATGCGGTGGCTCAACAGCATCGTCTTCCGAGCCTATCAAGGGAAGATCTTTTCGATCAAGAGATCAACATCCGGATCGGAGTCCGATACGTGGAACAACTCTTAGCGCAGTTTTCCGGCAATGTCGTACACACGATTGCCGCATATAATGCTGGGCCGATCGTGGTGGGAAATTGGGCGGCCACCTATCGCGGACGGAGCGAGGATGAGTTTGTTGAGTTGATCCAATATCAGGAGACCCGGCAGTACGTCAAACGGGTGCTTCGCAGCTATAAGGAGTATCTGCGTCTGGCTGGGCTTCAAAGATCCATTTCTTGACAAGATATTGTGAAGTTTTTATAGTGCACCACAATTTATAGGGTTTGAATGAAGAGGAGTTGCAATGTCGTTAGATCGACTTGATGCCCTGGAAACTCGGATTCGTGACTTGGTAAAGCTGGTTCAAGAGCTGAAACGAAAGAATGCGCTCTTGGAAGATGAGGTCAAGACGGCTCGTCAACGGTTGGCCGCTCAGGATGATGTGAGTCAACGATGGGAAAAGGAGCGGATCGATATCAAGGCACGAATTGAAAAAGTCATGAATGAGATCGAGTTGCTTGAATGTGTCGAGGATCCCAAGGAGGTGGCCATTGACTAAGACCATTGATGTTGAAATTTATGGTCAACGGTACGCAATCACGGGAGATGGCGATGATGCCTATATCCGGCGGCTGGCTCATTTTGTGGACGATCACATGAAACATCTGGCCGAAGGGATGAAAACGACAACTCCCTCCAAGCTTGCGGTACGGACGGCTATCAATCTTGCCCATCAACTGTTTGAATCTGAAAAGAAACGAACGCAAGGGGAGGCCGACGTCGAACGACGAATGGTCACGTTGATGGAATCTCTTGATGAGGAGATGCCGACCTCGCTCTTTCGGTAGGTGAGGTGATTCCCTTGCTTTCGGAGAGTCCCTTTGTTATCATGCACATAAGTGGGTGTGTGGATGGATAGGTAAAGGATGATTTCGTCGAATCGTTGATCTTATCTGGAAATGACCATAGTAGAATAGAAAGTGATTTGCTGATGGGGGACGAAGAGTTAGTTCGGTGGATGCTCACGATGTTGGGGGTGCTTGGTCAAGTGTCGCAGTATGCTGTGTCGCGACCGATGGCCCAAAGTAAGGATATCCGGCAGTTGCAAGCCGGACAGAGTGAGTACCTACCGTCCATACCTGTTTCGGTTACTGGCTCTCCCCAACGACTGAGGGGTAAAAACCGGCAGTCGTGGAGGATGAGACAGAGAAACGTGTTGGGTGTGGTATCGTCCCCTGACGATCTCTTTTCTTTCCAGGCGCAACGGCTCGCGGTCTCCTAAGTTCCTCCATCTCTCACCCCACATCGTGATTCGTGCCCACTACGTTCGGTCTGTGAGTGGGTGCCATGTCAGGTTGGGCTGATCTCGCCTGGCGGCTTTCAAGAAGGGGGTGACTCCCATTTCAACCTCAATGTTCGTTTACATCATATTTTCCGGAATCATCGGCGCTGTAGTTGGGGCCGGGATATTCGAGCTCCTGCGCCGCCGCATGGCGGGCGCCAAACAGGCTGAGGCAGAAGAGTTGGCCAAGCAGGTTGTGCAGAATGCGCAACGAGAGGCGGAGACGGTGCTCAAGGAAGCCAAGTTTGAGGCCAAGGACCTCGTGTTTCAAGCGAAGTCTGAATTCGAACATGAGCAGAAGGCGAAGCTTGGTGAACTCTCGGCGATGGAAAAGCGTGTCATCCAGCGAGAGGAAGGGTTCGACAGAAAGCTCGCTGCCTTAGAGAAGCGTGAGAGTGAAGCGCGCAAGCGGGAGGTGGATTTTACGAAGCGAGAAGAAGGACTCGCGGCCAAGGAGTCTTCCTGTGCCAAGGCCGAACGTGAGCATCGCGATGCGTTGGAACGGGTGGCCGGCATGACGGCGGAAGAGGCGAAGAAACAGCTGATTGTCGAGATGGAATCGCAGGCGAAGCTGGACGCCGTCGGGAATGCCAAACGAACCATCGAAGAAGCCCGTGAGAATGCAGAACGGGAAGCCCGGGAAATCATTACCACGTCGATTCAGCGTGTCGTTCGCGACTACGTGTCGGAATCCACGATCTCGGTGGTGCCAATTCCGAACGATGCCATGAAGGGTCGGATCATTGGCCGGGAGGGTCGGAATATCCGTGCACTTGAAGCGGCGACTGGCATTGATTTGATCATCGATGAAACGCCTGAGGCGGTGATTATTTCAGGATTTGATCCGTTGCGGCGTGAGATTGCGAAAGTGTCGCTGGAACGGCTGATGCACGATGGGCGTATACATCCCACGCGAATCGAGGAGATTGTCGAAAAGGTCAAGATCGACATCGACAAGCTGATGTACGAGGAGGCGGAGAAGATCATCTTTGAGCTGGGTCTCTCAGATTTTCATCCGGAATTGATCAAAGTGTTGGGGCGCCTGAAGTATCGAACGAGCTATGGGCAAAACAATCTTTATCATGCCCGCGAAGCCTCCTACATTTGCGGCATCATGGCGTCGGAGTTAGGCCTCGACGTCAGGCTGGCCCGGCGTGGAGCCTTGCTGCACGATATCGGCAAGGCCGTCAGCCATGAAGAAGAGGGACCGCATGCCATGTTGGGGGCCGAGATCGCCAAGAAATACGGAGAATCCCCACAGATTGTCAATGCGATCGCTGCGCATCACGAGCAGGTGGATCCGATTTGTCCGGAGAGCGTACTCGTGGCGGCTGCCGAGGCCTTGTCGGCGGCACGCCCTGGCGCCAGACGGGAAGCCCTCGAATCCTACGTGAAGCGTCTGGAGAAACTGGAGTCGCTGGCAACCGGCCACAAGGGAGTGCAGAAAGCCTATGCGATCCAAGCCGGGCGTGAAATTCGCGTCATTGTAAGACAGGAAGACATCACCGATGCCGAGTCCTTTCAGCTGTCCCGTGAACTCGCAAAGAAAATCGAACAGGAGTTGACGTATCCAGGGCAGATCAAGGTCACTGTGATTCGAGAAAGCCGATACGTGGAATACGCCAAATGAAAGTTCTGTGTATCGGAGACATTATGGGAGAGCCGGGCCGCCGGGCGGTCGCCCGGGTAGTACCTCGCCTGATTGCCCAGCGCCAAATCGATGCCGTCATCGCCAACGGTGAGAATGTGGCGGGAGGGTTCGGTATCACACCGGATCTTGCCGAGGAGCTCTTTGAGACGGGCATTTCGGTGATCACGACAGGAAACCATGCCTGGGATAAGAAGGAAGCGGTCGATTACTTTTCTCGCGAGCCCCGGCTCTTGCGTCCGGCCAACTATCCGGTAGGGGTTCCCGGAAACGGTCACGTCGTTGTTGAAACTGCCGGTGGGGAGCGGCTGGCGGTCCTCCAGTTGATGGGCCGGGTCTACATGCCGACGATCGATTGCCCGTTTCAGACGGCGAAACGCGAGCTCTCGCGGTTGAAGCGAGAGACATCGGCGATTGTCGTCGATATGCATGCGGAAGCCACGTCTGAAAAAATGGCCATGGGGCATTTTTTGGACGGGGAGGTCGCGGCGGTCGTCGGCACGCATACGCACGTGCAAACGGCCGATGAGCAAATCCTTCCGAAGGGCACCGCGTACATTACGGACATTGGCATGACTGGGCCTCTCCATTCGGTGATCGGAGTCAAGAAAGAATTGGCGATCGATAAGTTTTTGACCGGCATGCCACGACGCTTTGAAGTGGCCTCCGGACCGTCGGTGTTTTGTGCGGTATTGCTCGAGCTTGATCCCCGCTTGGGCAAGGCGGTCGCGTTTGAACGAATTCGCCTCATCGATTAGGCTGGAGCGCTGACATAGGTTGTAGGCGGCGAGTCTCAGGCGGTTCAGCCAGGATCGTTGAATACCTCATGAACGAGAAAGGAGGGGACTCACGAACACGTACTCTCGCCCACCCTTTTCCCCTCCCGATGTCTCCTCGAGACAGGTTCTCACCGTCTCAGAACTGAATGCCATGGTGCAGGCTTCCCTCGAGGCGGACTTTGCCGAGGTGTGGCTCGAAGGGGAAATCTCGAATCTTCGCGCGCCGGGCTCCGGGCATCTGTACTGTACATTGAAGGATCAGTCGAGTCAGATTCGAGCGGTGCTTTTTCGTTCGGCCGCGCTTCGTCTGCAGTTCGGACTGGAGGACGGGCTTCATGTCGTCGTGCGTGGGCGGCTTTCTGTCTATGAGCCGCGTGGTGAATATCAGATCATCCTGGATTATCTTGAGCCCAAAGGGCGTGGCGCTCTCCAGCTGGCGTTTGAGCAGTTGAAGCGTCGTCTCGAGGCAGAGGGGCTCTTCGATCGGCAGGGCAAAAGACCATTACCGGTGTTCCCTTGGACGGTCGGAATCGTCACGTCACTGACCGGAGCGGCGGTTCGAGACTTGATCACCGTGTTGCACCGCCGGTGTCCCATCTTGAGAATTGTCATCGCGCCCGTGCAGGTACAGGGGGCTGGGTCGGCTGAGCAAATCGCCTCAGCCATTCATGCGTTGAACAAACTGGGTTTCATCGACGTGATGATCGTGGGGCGAGGCGGTGGTTCGATGGAGGATTTGTGGAGTTTCAATGAAGAGGTCGTCGTACGAGCCATCGCCGCG
>CAZNBG010000021.1:0-16640 GCA_964570915.1 uncultured Nitrospira sp.
GAAGAATGTTGGTAATGTCCGCTTGCTGAAAATCGAGCGAGATGCGCCGACCGACAAATCGTGTTTGTCCTACCACCAGATCATCGGATCGGTCATCCTTGTCGGCGGGCGCACTTGCTTCCGCCATCTGAACCCGCTGCACCTTGAACTGAGGCTGTGTGGGGCTGACAATTCGCGCCGCCCTTCTGACCACGCGGTCTCCCGACTCAAACAGCGCCTTGCGGGCTCGAGGGACAATTGAAACGTTTTCTTCTCTTTCCAGTTGCGCAGCAACCACCGAAGGGACTTTCCGTTCGGTCGGTTTCAGAGTAACCAGGACCTTATTGTCTTCGCGCGCTAGAGAAAACACCGGCCGTTCGGGCACATCGAACACCAACCGAACCTTATCGGCATGGTGCCCTACTCTGATCTTTTTCAGCAGGTAATGGTCGGCCCGTACCACGGACCGTCTGAGAGTGGACGAGACGGCAGGAATATCAATGATCAACCGAGACTCATCCAAAAAGTTGGCCTCGGGGAACAGCTGGCCATCACCGGCGATCACGACCGTCACCGAGTCAGCGTCATGATGCACATCAATTGCGGTCACGGCTTGTGCGAGCAATCGCATAGCAGGCTTTTCTGCCCGTGCGACATCACTCCGCTTCATCACGCCGATCTCCTCGGCACCGACAGGCGTATCCGCACAAATACTCAGAGCGGAGAGGGACAGCCACAAGGCTCCGATGAAACATCCAGCTGTCAAGAAACTACCTGTGCGACAAAATAGTGGTTTCATTCTGATCCCTCTTTGGGATGAAGGAGCTTGACATACTCTCGCTCCTGCTTGGTGCCATACACATCGGTGAACCGCTCCTGGACAATGATGCCACGCTCGGTAATGGCGCTGACCACTCCGTTGTTTTGCCCGATCCTCGTCCCCCGCCGAACGGTATACCCATGCCCCTCAGGAGTCTGCACCATAGCCGTATAGCCGTATGCTCCCCATACAATGGCAATCAGGTTCAGCTCCGTCAGCGTCACCCGCTGTAATGGAGGAAGAGTGGTATCCGTCTTTCCCGGCTGAAGTTCCTGGATGATGGGGGCAAACGGATCTCGCCGACCCGAGGGATCATACCCAGACCCCGCCATGCCGTCCGTGAGTGACCACGAGGAAGGTGCCTGGGCATTGACACTCATCGGTGGCGCCTCTATAGCCGGCGGGGCAGCCCGTGGAATTTCCGGATCGGAAGGCATTTTGATGGTGTTGTGCCTCATCGGGGCTATTTGTCCAGGAATGGCAGAGGGCTCAGCTTGGGCTGCCATATACCCGAAAAAGACGCTCCACGAGAAGGCCAGGCCGACACTGGCTGCCACGGACAATTTCCAAGCCTTCGTTTCGCCTAGATCCAATTGACGCATGGTTTTACGATCCCCTACTTACCGGCTTGAGCCACTTTGGGAACGTTTGTCGCCGCTCCGGAAACGGGCTTGTCTTGCGTTGCGGCATATGCGATCAGGTCAAACGTTGTTTGCGACACGATTCGTCCTTGTTCAACTTTTGAAGAGCCCATCTTTAGGCCCGACACCGTAATAATCCGAGGCAATCGATTGATACGGTCGAAAAACAACGCGGCCGTATGATAGACACCCGCCACTTCCACATTGACGGGCATTTTGACAAAGAGCTTCGACGGATCTTCTGTTTGCGCGCCAGGCTTCCACAGTTTGATATCGAGCCCCAATCTCACCCCTAAGTCGGATACTTGTTTCAACAGCATGATCGCTTCTTCTTCGGGCGGGAGGCGCTCTTTCTTCTTGGCCAATTCGATCTCAAGCTGTTTATTCGCTGCGACCAATTCATCGAGGTGTTTGACTTTGATCGTGAGCGTTTGAATTTCACCTTCCAACCGGGAGTTTTCAGCTTCGATGGCCACAATGGCGGCAGACTTCGGCTCCGCAATATAGAAATAGAAACCGGCGACCATGCCGCCGACCAGAAGGAACAAGAGTGCAGCCTTTTGCGCAAGCGGCACATTGCGAAGGGCATCGAGATTGAGTTGGGGTAACGTCATTGCTACCCTTTCAGACGAAAGGCCAACCGAAACTGATACAGGTTGATCTTGTTTTCGACCGCGGCTTTACTTTCCTGGAGATTGATACCGGTAAAATAATCCGTGCGGCGCAAATTGTTGACGAATTCAACCACATCATCGTTTGTCAACGCTTTCCCTTCTAATTCGACCGCATCGGAAGCCACACCTAATCTTGTGAGCCATACTTTGAGCGGCTCAACGCTCTGACTCACATGGTCGAGCACTTTCACCGGTCCCATTCTTGATTGCTCAAGCTGATCGATGATTCGGTTTTTGTCTTCTAGCAGCTTTTTCCTTTGCTCGAAATCGTGGACTTGCTTGACCTGCTCTTTCAGCTGAGCCACTTGCTTTTCCTTATCCCGCTTCTCATCTTGCCGACCTTCAAGTTCGCTGTCCAAGGACGCCGAATACCACCAACAGCCGGCCAGCGTGACGAGAATCACACCGACACCGAGCAGCACCTGCGCACGAACATCGTATTGGGGTTTAGCCGATCTTCCCTTAGGTCCGCCAGGAAGGAGGTTAATACGAATCATCTGTCACCCACCGCTCTCAATGCCAGACCGACTCCGACGGCAGCGGATGGAGCCAACTCAGCCAATAGATCGGGGTCCACGCCACACCCTGCAATATCGATCTCGGCGAATGGATCAGCCAATTCCACCGGAAGTTGCATGCGATCACCAAGCTGCTGAATCAACCCCTTGGCCCTTGCTACACCGCCACAGACGAGAACACGATTGAGCTCTGAATCGGCGGTCGAGGTCTTGAAGTAATCCACCGTCCGAGCGATCTCCGACGCGACTTCTGCATTCACGCTGTCCATGACGCTATTGAGCGATGCCGCGCCCGAATCGGTCGCTCGCTCCTTCTTCTTACTCTCTTCCGCTTCTTCGAACGAAAGTCCTACCTCGCGCTGTATAGCCTCGGTGTACCGATTCCCTCCTAACGCAATATCTCGAGTAAACAAGGACGACCCCGCACGGATGATATTCACATTCATCACGCTCGCGCCAAGATTCACCAGAGCCGTCGTTTCCTCCTGTGCCATCGGATAATTAATTGCGTGCATATTTTCAATTGCGAAGGCGTCGACATCCATGACCATCGGAATCAGTCCGGCAGCCTTGACCAGTTCGGTCAGTTCATTGATCTTGTCTTTCTTCGCAGCCACGAGAATCACCGCCATATCGCCTTGTCCCTCACCGGACGCATCCGATGGCAGGACATGAAAATCGATGTTCACTTCGTTGATATCGAAGGGGATATACTGCTCGGCCGCCAATTTGACCTGTCCCTCCAACTCGTCATCCGGCATCGGCGGCAAGCTGATCTTCTTCACAATGACGGCATGCCCTGAAATCGAAATGGCAACATGCTTGTTCTTGACATTGGCTTCATCGAATAATTCCTGAATAGCCGAGACCACACGACCTTCGTCCATAACGGTGCCGTCGACGATCACCTCAGGCTCAAGCGGCTTCACGCCAAACTTTTGAAGAACGTACCGCCCCTTACTTTCCTTGACCTGGGCAACCTTGATTGCACTCGATCCGATATCAAGCCCCACCAGTTGGCGGCGAGGAGTCAGCATCGCAATGATGTCGGTTTCAACGAGTTTTTTAAACGAAGTCAGCATGCGCTCCCTGCCACTCTACACGATGGTTTTCCTGGCACGAATAACTTTCTCAATTTCATCCACGTTCTTTCGCGTATACAGCCGCCAATTTCTCCAGTCGCGAGCCGGTTGAGTAATAACTCCCTCTCGCTCCCAACGAAAGAGCGTGGCTTTCGAAATATCGAACAAATCGCATATCTCATACGCCTTGAACCCCGCATGCCGCGAAGATACTTTAAGTCTTTTCACTTTAGTATTTACACCAGTCTATGCGGCTTTTCTTAGTCACAAAGCTAAGTATAGTCAATATGCTCTACCTGTCAAGGAAACGGCTTTTGGTGGCATTCAAGGCAGGAACACGATTACGGCTAACCCGGCAACAACCTATGTTTTATCAACATCTCGGTGTTTGAGCCCTACCTCATATCCCAAGGAGGCGAGGTTTTCGCTGAGGCTCCTGGCAATCGCCACAGAGCGATGCCGTCCGCCGGTGCATCCGATTGCGATCGTGAGATAACTGCGCCGCTCTCGCTGAAATAGTGGCAGGAGGAACTTCAATAACTGTTCGAGATGCACGAGGAAGGCCGCAGCATCAGGATCGGTCAGCACGAAGTGACGAACCCGTGGATCGTCCCCGGAAAGCGGCTTGAGATCAGGCACAAAGAACGGGTTCTTCAGAAAGCGCACATCAAACAACAGATCAATATCGTATGGCACACCGAATTTGTATCCAAAACTCAAGAGTGAGATGATGAGCCGCCTGTCCGATGATTCCCTCTGAAACTCCCTGGCGAGCAGTTCTCCGAGCTCATGCACCGTCAGATCGGAGGTATCGATAATACGGTCAGCCCGTCGTCGAAGTTCGGCCATGCGCTCTTTTTCATATCGAATGCCATCCAGGACGGGAAGATTCGGCAAGAGGGGATGGGGTCGCCGGGATTCCGAGAAACGTCTGATCAGCACCTCTTCACGAGCCTCAAAAAATAGCAATTGAATGGCATGGCCAAGCGCGTTGACTCGTTCCAGGATTCCGATGAAATCTGAAAAAAATACACGCTCACGTATATCGATGCCAAGGGCAACATTGGCAATTTCACCATGCTGCTGATGACAAAGATCGACAAAGGTCGGAAGAAGAGCGGGAGGAAGATTATCGATACAGAAATACCCGGCATCCTCAAATGCTTTGAGGGCATAGGATTTTCCGGATCCCGACAACCCGCTGATGATGACTAAATTGAGCCGAGCCATAGAGCCAGGATTGTGTTGACCGCTACCAAAGATAGCCGGATTAGACTTTCGCTACCGAATCCTCAGCACAGAAGAACTGCCTTGGCACACACCATACATCTCGGTCCTCCCACCTCTTCGGCTACGGAGTCCGTCTGGAGCGCCGCACGCATTCTTTATTGTAGTCTCGGTTGAAGAAACAGGTCACGCCCTTTTCGGCTTGGCTGGCTTATGACTGACGAGCCGCTCCTTCCATCTTCGAAACTGTGCATCCACACGATCGACGAGCGCATCGATGGTGGCATACATCTCCGGAGTCGATGTCTTGGCTTGGACTCGCTTGCCGCTGACCGCGCCGCTCACTTCCCCCTTATGCTGAAGCTTCTCAACTCCCAGTACGACTTGAAGTGATCCCACCTTCAACCCATAGCGATCCAGTCGACCGAATCGAGTTTCCACATAGCTTCTGAGCGCCGGCGTGATGTCCATGTGGCGGCCTGTAATTCTTAACTTCATGCTCACCTCCAATTTGGATCACGTTGGATGCGAAGCAGCAGCGATCAAAAAAACCGTTTGCGCTGGCTGGCAGAGGAAATGTTCAATTCGGCCCGATATTTGGCCACAGTCCTTCTCGCAATGAGTACGCCTTGATGGCGAAGGCGGCCGGCGATTTCTTCGTCCTTCAAAGGACGCTTGGCATCCTCTTCCGCCACCATTGTCTTAATCATGTCTCTGACGGAAACGGAAGAATGCATCCCCGAAGGCTCATCGGCTCGTTGAAGCCCGGCATTGAAGAAGAACTTGAGCTCCAACATGCCTTGCGGGCAATACATGTATTTGTTAGCCGTCACACGGCTGATCGTCGATTCGTGCATCCCGATGTCTTCGGCCACCTGCTTGAGAACCAACGGCTTGAGATACTGTACGCCATGGTCAAAAAATTGCTCCTGAAACTTGACGATACTGGAAACCACCTTGACGATCGTTCTATTTCGCTGCTCAATGCTTCGGATAACCCACTGGGCGGCTCGCAACTTTTCATCCATGTAGGCTTTGGTCTCCGGAGTTCCGCCCTGTCCTGAGGAAATGAGCTGCTTGTAGTAGGGGCTGATCCGCATGCGTGGCAGCCCATCATCGTTTAACAACACAACCCACTCCCCTTCATTCTTAACCACAAACACATCGGGGACGATGACATAGTTCTGTGTATTGGTGAACGGCCGCCCGGGTTTGGGCTCAAGTTCTCCGATGATCTTGGTGGCTTGAAACACTTCTTCGACCGTGACGCTCAAGGCTTTGGCAATTTTGGCATACTGTTTTTTTTCCAAGTCCTTCAAATGATGCAAGACGATGCCTTCGATAACGGATCCTTTCAGCGCTCCGGGGGGTGATCCGAGTGAGCCGAAGGGATTGCGACCTAAATGCCCAAGCTGTAACAGCAGACATTCAGGAAGGTCCCTGGCAGCGACCCCGGTTGGATCGAACGTCTGAATGTCTTTGAGCACGGACTCCGCTTCGGCTTCAGCGAAACCGGTTCCAGCGACCACTTCAGCCAAAGGTATGCGAAGATACCCATCGTCGTCTAGGTTGCCGATGATCAAGCGCCCCAGTTCCTTGTCTCGCTCAGGAAGTGCTGACAAGGACAATTGCCAGAGAAGATGCTCTTCGAGCGAGGTCGCCTTGGCCACGGTTTGTTCGTATGAGGGAAAGTCCTCTTGAGCCGAAGAATATTCGGACTCGCCGGTCCTCCGATCTCTGCCAAAGTATTCTTCCCATCCGGAAGCGGAAAATTCCTCCGGTGACCCTCGTTCTTCCGGCGTTTCAACCGCAACAGACTGCTCCTGCGCCGCCGATGGAGACGTTTCTTCAGACTTTTCTTCATTGATCAGCGAATCACCTTCCTCGACATCGGATTGGACTTCATCCAATAGAGGGTTCTCCAAAAGGTGTTGTGTGAGGCTCTGCTGCAATTCAAGGCGAGACAGCTGCAACAGCTTGATAGCCTGTTGCAGTTGCGGCGTCATGATTAACTTTTGACTGAGCTTGAGATCAAGACGCAATTTCATCGTGGACGATTCATTCCTCTATAACTTGAACTGTTCACCAAGATAAACGGCTCGGGCAGTTTCACTCTGCACGATAACTTCGGGAGGCCCCGATTCCAGGATCAATCCTTCGTTAATGATATAGGCCCGGTCAACGATCGACAGCGTCTCCTGCACATTATGGTCGGTGATCAATATGCCGATTCCCTTCTCTTTCAACCGTGTGATGATCTGCTGAATATCGGCCACAGCGATCGGGTCAATTCCCGCAAAAGGCTCATCCAGCAACATGAAGGACGGCGTAGTCGCCAATGCACGCGTAATCTCCAAACGTCGTCGCTCTCCTCCCGAAAGTGCATAGGCCATACTCTTTCGAATATGTATGAGATCCAATTCTTTGAGCAACGCATCCACTCGTTGGCTTCGTTCTTTACGAGCATACCCCAGCATTTCAAGAATCGCCAAGACATTATGCTCCACCGAAAGCCGTCGAAAGACCGATGATTCCTGCGGCAGATACCCTATTCCCCTACGCGCTCGTTTGTACATCGGTAGGTTGGTGACGGATTCCCCTTTGAAGGTGATTTCTCCTTCATCGGGTTGACATAACCCCACCATCATATCGAAGATGGTGGTCTTACCCGCCCCATTCGGACCAAGAAGCCCTACCACCTCACCAGCATAGACCTCGATGGCGACACCCTTGACGACTTTGCGGCCACGGAAACTTTTCATCAACCCTGCGGCTCGCAGACATTCCCCCGCTCGCGCAGAGGTAGAATCGACGAGCATGCCAGGTTCAGCGTGCACACTCTGAGTCATGGTTGGTTCGGACCCTCGCCTTCGATGCGGACATGAGAGCCTCCCTCTACCACACTCCGCTCCTCCGTCAAATAGATCGTGATCTGTCTGCCACTGACACGAGTTCCCTTTTCCCACACGACAGGGTCACCCGTCAGCACAATCCGCTCACCGTCAACAAAATACACGGCTTTCTGACAAGTGGCGTTGCCATTCTCATACTTGATGGTGACATGGCTGGCGGCGGCGGTCGCTTCGATCCGGCTCACGGAACGATTCGACACCGTGGATACGGCACTGCTTCCTTTTGACGAGGGGCCTTGAACAGATTCTCCCTGATCCGTTCCTCTACGAGGCGACTGCACGGCCTCACGATTTCGTGAATTGAACAGTACAACCATTTTATCTGAATGGACAACGAGTGGGCCGCGAGTCAGGACGACCATGCCTTCGAAAACTGCCTGGCTGTCTTGGTTTCGCACCGTCATTTTCTTGGAGGTAATAGTAGTCGGCACGTCGGATGCTTCCACACTCCTCTTCAGGTTCCCAGATTCCATTGAAGGAGCTGCCGAGGTGGATCCGACGAAGATGACATTAAGAAGAAGGCACCAGATCCACATGGACATCTTGTAGAACCTCGAATTCTTCAGTCTCCATTCGCCCAAGTAACCCTTGTCCCGTTACCACCAAACCATGACCCACGATCCGCACAGGATCTCCCGTCCGAATTTCTTTGGCCTCGTCCGTCCATTCCAAATGGTTGGTATAGATGGTGTACCCGCTCTTGGTTTCCACAACAATGGGCGCATCACGATTGGCCAACGCGAAATTCTTGGTAGTGGTATCGAGCGTCCCTTCATCGCCATGCACGGTCACTTCTTCACCTTCTCCACTGTAGAAGGTGAGGGCAACCTCCCGGAGCACCGCCCGCTTTTCTTGCTCAAACAGCCGAGCTTGCTTGGCCTGCACCTGCCATTGGACAGCCTCGCCCTTCGATTGCGTAAAGGTAAACTCCAAAAGTTTGGCATCCGCTTGTTCAATCGATCCGGAAGGTATCGACTGGCTCGTAGGCACTGAGTCAGCATTTCTGAAGAGAAGATAGCCGAGAAACGCGGCCAATAGCACGCTCAACGCGAGCAGCATTCGTCTCGCTACAAGTTCCCACATGCGTGAGGAATTCTCCCAGCATAGATCCACAGCGATAGCTGGCACGATCGTAGCATGCACGGCCGGTCAAGTAAACGTCCCCCAGAGAACTAGAAACGAAAAGACTCCCACGTGTTTGCACGTGGGAGTCTCTAGGTTCGAACTGAGCTCTCTGCTTGAAACTTACGCCGACGCGCCGGTTTCGCCTGACGGAGGCTGCGTAGTACGAGCCGCTGCCTTCTTCTTAGTCGATATTTCCGGACGGGAAACTAACTCAATCGCGACCATCTCAGCAGCATCTCCAATACGGCGACGAGTTTTCACAATTCTGGTGTATCCGCCGGCGCGATCCTTGAATCTTGCGGCAACGTCGCTGAACAGTTTGGACACGACAGCCTTGCTGCGAAGAAATCCCAACGCCCGCCGCCGAGCCGGAAGCGTCCCTTCCTTACCAAGCGTGATCATACGATCCGTAAATCCTCGTATTTCTTTGGCTTTAGCCCCTGTGGTCTCGATTCGCTCTTGGTCCAACAACGAGGTTACCAAGTTTCTGAACAACGCTCCTCGGTGCTTGGTCTGCCGCCCAAGTTGTCGTCCTTTTTTCCTATGTCGCACGGTATTCCCCTTGGCTAGAAGGCATTACTCAGATTTCGGACTTCCATTGTGTGGAGAAGACGCAGCCTCTATTTTAGTCCCCAACGAAAGACCCATCTCAGTAAGAATTTCCTTGATCTCATTGAGAGACTTCTTCCCGAAGTTCTTCGTCCGGAGCATCTCTCCTTCCGATTTTTGCACGAGATCGGCAATCGTCTTGATATTCGCGTTCTTCAGGCAATTGGCCGCACGAACGGACAATTCCAACTCATTCACGCTGCGGGAGAGATTCTTATTGACTTCGCGCTGAGACTCCTCATAACCCGCTTCGCTTTTTCCTTCGCTACGCTCCTCTGGATTGATAAAGATATCCAAATGTTCGCGCAAAATACCGGCCCCGGTAGAAAGCGCGTCCCGGGGACTGATGGTGCCGTCCGTCCAGATTTCCATCGTCAGCTTGTCATAGTCCGTCATGCGCCCGACACGCGCATTCTCCACATGGAAATTCACGCGCTTGATCGGAGAGAAGATGGAATCAATGGCAATCACCCCGATCGGCAATCCTTCTTCCTTGTTGCGCTCGGCCGGCACATACCCTCGCCCATGCTTGACGGTCATTTCGATATCAAGCGTCGCATCTTTATCGAGAGTCGCAATATGCAAATCAGGCGTGAGAATCGCCATGTCAGCGTCGTGAAGAATATCGGAACCTTTAGCCTCCCCAGGCCCCTTCTTTTTCAACCGAATGGTCTTCGGCTTGTCAGTGTGAAGCGCTAACCGCAAGCTCTTGATATTCAGAATGATTGCCGTGACATCTTCCGTCACACCCGAAATCGTCGAAAACTCGTGCACGACTCCTTCAATCTTCACGGTCGTAACCGCAGCCCCCGTAAGCGACGATAACAAAATGCGACGGAGGGCGTTACCGATCGTGGTGCCAAACCCCCGTTCAAACGCTTCCGTCGTGAACCGCCCAAATGTGGGGGAATGTGCATCCTTGTCGACTTCCACCCGCATTGGGATCTGAAAGTCTTTCATCGCTTTGATCATGACCCACCCTCCATACCATCGAGTGAGGAACACATTGACAGATGATACTGAACCAGTAAAACGAAATTCGGACCGGTAACCTATCGCGAGTACAATTCCACCACCATCTGTTCGTTGACCGGTAACGCGATTTGCTCCTTAACCGGGAGGGCACGCACAATTCCCTTGAACGCGCCTTTGTCCAGTTCAAGCCAATCGGGAATCCCCCGGCTATCGACGGATTCCAACGCAGCTTGGATGGCAGCCAAATCGCGACTCCGCTCACGAATCTCAATCACATCGCCCGGTTTCACCAAGGCCCCGGCCACCGTAATCTTTCTGCCATTCACTGTGAAATGGCCATGACTCACCATCTGACGAGCTTGCTTGCGAGAAGCCCCGAACCCCAATCGGTACGTGACATTGTCCAAGCGGCATTCAAGCAACCGCAATAAGGCATCGCCTGTGACCCCGGTCTGTCGTTCTGCGCGTTCAAACACACCGCGGAATTGACATTCTTGAAGTCCATAGATTCGACGCAGCTTCTGCTTCTCACGCAACTGCAGGCTATAGTCTGAGGTACGCTGACGCCCCTGCCCATGTTGCCCGGGAGGATAGCTCCGGCGCTCAATGGCACACTTTTCCGTCATACAGCGAGTCCCCTTGAGAAAGAGCTTCTCACCTTCTCGCCGACACAACCGACAGACTGGACCACGATACTTTGCCACTGCTGCCTCCTCGCCAAATAGCTTACTGATTGCTTGAAAAACCTGCCATCTGTGCCCTCTAAACCAACCGATTTGCCTTTCGTGGAGCTAGACCCGCCGCCGCTTGGGTGGCCGACACCCGTTATGCGGAATTGGGGTCACGTCACGAATCAGGTTGATCCGCAAGCCGGCACCTTGCAATGAGCGAATAGCCGATTCTCGGCCGGAACCTGGGCCATTGACATACACATCGACCTGTCGCATCCCACTTTCCATTGCTTTCCGTGCTGCCGCTTCCCCGGCTCGTTGCGCAGCAAACGGGGTGCTCTTTCGCGATCCCTTGAACCCTTGATTGCCCGCGCTTGCCCACACCACCGTATTGCCGCTCATGTCGGTGATTGTCACGATCGTATTGTTGAACGACGCTTGAACATGCGCCACTCCGCTCTGAACGATCCGACGTTCCTTCTTTTTGCCCTTTTTAACACTCATAACAACTCCTCCGGATATTTCAGCAGACTAGGCGCTTGGCGCCGCTTTTGTGACCGTCGGCCTTGGCTTACTACTCACGCCTGCACGCCGTCCCTTTCGTGTTCTGGCATTCGTTTTGGTCCGCTGGCCGCGGACAGGCAATCCTTTACGATGGCGCAGCCCTCGGTACGTTCCGGTGTCAATCAGCCGCTTGATATTGAGCGACACTTCTTTGCGAAGATCCCCTTCGACCCGGTAATCACGTTCGATAATTTCACGTAGCTTGACGATCTTATCTTCACTTAGATCCTTGACCCGAATCGCCCCATCGATACCGGCTTCGTCGAGAATGTGTTGGGCTGCGACCCGCCCGATCCCGTAGATGTAACTCAACCCGATATCCGTTCGCTTATTCCGTGGTAAATCGACACCAGCAATACGTGCCATTCTCCCTCCAAATATACGTACTCGGGGCACTAGCTAATACACTGCTTCCTCGTTCGTTGCGTCCATGATCCATACAGCTCAGGATTCAGCACCCACCGTTCGGGGCTTTCATTTATCCCTGTCGTTGCTTATGACGCGGATTGTTGCAGAGAATCCGAACGACGCCCCGACGGCGTACGACCTTGCATTTCGCGCAAATGGGTTTCACTGATGATTTGACCTTCATATGAATTCACTGCTCCCGTTACTTAAAGCGATAGGTAATACGGCCCCTGGTCAAATCGTACGGCGACATTTCCACGGTGACCTTATCGCCAGGAAGAATGCGGATGAAATGCATGCGCATTTTCCCCGAGATATGAGCCAATATGATATGGCCGTTTTCGAGCTTCACACGAAACATGGCGTTGGGAAGCGTCTCGGCGACCGAGCCCTGAACTTCAATAATGTCTTCTTTTGCCACGTCGTTCTATATTCTTCCCGAAAGCCTAGAGCTTCTCTACCCGAGTCAAGACCTGGGGAACTCCAGCCGGTTGTATAGCAATCGTATGCTCGAAGTGGGCAGACAGACTGCCATCTACCGTAACAGCCGTCCATCGATCCTCAAGGACACGAACAGCACTCCGGCCCATATTCACCATCGGCTCAATCGCCAAAACCATCCCCGGCTGCAATCGAGGCCCCTGCCCAGGCTTCCCATAGTTGGGAACCTGGGGTTCTTCATGTAACTGCCGACCGATCCCGTGCCCCACAAACTCAGTCACAACCGAGAATCCGGACGATTCAACATGTCGCTGCACTGCATGCGAGATGTCCGTCAAGCGATTGCCAACGACGGCCTGTTCGATCCCCAGATAGAGCGCCTCTCTAGTCACCCGAACTAATTTCTCCGTCGCCTCTGGAATCCGACCTACCGCTACCGTCACGGCAGAATCTCCATAGAATCCACCGACAATGGCGCCGAGATCCAGCCCGATAATATCTCCATCCTTAAGCTTTCGCTTTGAAGGAATACCGTGAACCACCTGTTCGTTCACAGAGGCACAGAGGGTCTTGGGATAATTCCGATAGCCTTTGAACGCTGGAATCGCCCCTCTTGCCCGTATTTCCTTTTCAGCAATCCAATCCAATTCTTCTGTACTGATACCGGGATGAACAGCGGTCCTTACGATTTCCAGCGCCTCAGCTACCACCCGTGACGCCGCCGCCATCACCTCAATCTCAGCGGGCGTTTTCAGAATGATCATGCCGCCTGGTATGCCGCCAGCGTCCGCACGAGATTCTGATAGACGGCTTCCACTGCCTCGGCGCCGTTGAGATGCGACAACAAGTGTTTCTGATCATAAAACGCGATCAATGGCGCTGTCTGCTCTTCATACACTCGGAGGCGCATCTCAATCGCCTCTCGCTGATCATCACTTCGCTGAACCAACATTTCTCCACATCGATCACATGAGTTTCCGCTCTTAGGCGGCGCAAAATCTATGTGATAGGTTGCCTGACACTTAGGACAACTCCGTCGTCCGCTCAGACGCTTGACGATTTCCTCTCGAGGGACCTGGAAATTAATCACTTGATCCAGTTGAATACCTCGTTCCTCGAGCACTTGTGCAAGCGCTTCCGCTTGAGGAACCGTCCGTGGAAACCCATCAAGCACAAAGCCCCTGGCGTTCGATGAGTCTGCGAGCTTCTCCCGTACCAACCCAATGACCACGGAATCAGGAACCAGCTTTCCCTGGTCCATATGCCCTTTAGCTTCCAGACCAAGTGGGGTCTTCCTGCGAACCGCCTCCCGGAGCAAATCGCCCGTTGAAATTTTAGAGAGGTGATACTGCGCGGAGACTTTCTCAGCCTGCGTCCCTTTTCCGACACCTGGGGCCCCGAGAAATACAAGCCGCATACCCTTATCCGCTTCTCCCACGCAATGGGGCCATCCCTTTCCCCAAAAATCCCTCGTAGTTACGCATCAACATATGGGATTCAATTTGCTGGGCCGTATCGAGTCCCACTCCAATCACGATTAACAGGGACGTGCCCCCAAAATAAAATGGGACATTGAGTTTATAAATCAGAAATTCTGGAATCACACAGACAATGGCCAAGTAGATGGCGCCGGCGAAGGTGATCTTCGTCAGCACATTATAGATATAGTCGGAGGTTCGTTGCCCAGGCCGGATTCCGGGAATAAAACCTCCGTATTTTTTCATGTTATCAGCCATATCCACAGGGTTCAGGACGACTGCCGTGTAAAAGAAACAGAAAAAGACGATCAATCCGACATACATCAACGTATAGAGCACCGATCCGGGCGCCAGCTGGGCTCCGATTGATTTCACCCATGGTGTCTCAAAGAACCCCGCAATGGTAGCAGGAAATGCGATGATCGACGAGGCAAATATGGGAGGGATGACGCCTGCCGTGTTAATCTTCAGCGGAATGTGCGTGCTCTGTCCCCCATAGACCCGACGTCCGATCACCCGCTTTGCATATTGCACCGGAATCTTTCGGCGGCCGCTTTCCAAAAATACGATTGCAGCGACCACACAGACCATCAAAAGAGCCAGGGCAATCAGCAAGAATGCGTTGAGCTGGCCGATCTCATACAAATTGTAGGTCTGGGCCACGGCGGCCGGCAACCGTGCGACGATCCCGGCAAAAATGATTAAGGAGATCCCGTTGCCGATCCCCCGTTCAGTGATCTGCTCACCAAGCCACATTAAGAACCCGGTGCCGGCTGTCAGCGTGATCACCGTCATAAGACGGAACCCCCAGCCGGCATTGAGGACAAACGCCCCCTGATTCATTTGCTCCAACCCAATTGCGATACCGAACCCTTGAATCAAGGCGATCCCGATCGTCCCAAACCGCGTGTACTGAATGATTTTCTTGCGGCCTCGTTCGCCCTCCTTGGCCAACTTGGTCAAATGCGGGATGACGACCGTCAACAATTGGAGAATAATCGATGCGCTGATATACGGCATGATGCCCAGCGCAAAGATCGTCAGACGGGATAATGATCCGCCCGAGAAAATATCGAGGAACCCCAGTAAGGACCCGCCCTGTTTCTGCAAAAACTCGGACAGTGCCTCACCATTGATGCCGGGAGTCGGAATGTGGGACCCAACCCGATACACGACCAACATTCCGAGCGTGAACAGCACACGAGTGCGCAACTCCGGAATCTTGAAGATATTCTGAAAACTGGTGAGAAGCCGCTCAAGCACCGCCGATGACCTCGACTCGCCCTCCGGCCGCTTGGATCTTCGCTTCAGCAGATTTACTGAACTTGTGCGCTTGCACCACGAGTGGCTTTTTCAGCTCACCGTTGCCAAGAACCTTGATGGGCAGCTTTTTTCGCTTCACTAATCCAGCATCAACCATCGCTTGCGGAGTGATCGTCTCGCTGCCACCCCATCCTTCGAAACTTTTGAGATTCACGATGGCATATTCGACTCGGGAGGGATTTGTAAAACCGTATTTCGGGAGGCGTCGGACCAACGGCATCTGCCCGCCTTCAAATCCCGGACGCTTACCTCCACCAGACCGAGCCAGTAATCCCTTATGCCCTTTGGTCGCGGTCTTTCCGTGGCCAGATCCAGGCCCACGCCCGATGCGTTTCCGTCGCTTCTTCGCCCCGCGCGCCGGAGTCAAATCATGAAGATTCATGGCCTTCCAACCTCAAGCAGGTAGCCGACTTTATGGATCATTCCTCGCACCTGAGGCGTATCAGGATGAACAACGGTCTGACGCAGACGTCGAAGGCCCAGGCCACGCAGGACAAGCCGATGACGCTCCGGCGTTCCTATGGGACTACGCCTCAAGGTCACCCGCACACTCTGAACCCCAGAATCTGGATTTCCCGATGACTTTGTCGCCCCCATCATCAAGCCGTAACCCTTTCCTGCCCTTCGGTGACCACTTGCCGACGGAAACGAAGAACATCATCCAAATTTCTTAATTGGGTGAGCCCGTCGAGTGTTGCGCGAACCGCATTAAAGGGGTTTCCTCGCCCAAGGGTTTTCGCAATAACATTGTGCGCGCCGACTAATTCCACAACAGCGCGAACCGCCCCTCCGGCAATAATGCCCGTCCCATCGACGGCGGGTTTTAGCAACACGTGCTCTCCCCCGAACAACCCATGCACTTCATGCGGAATGGTTCCGCCCTTCAGAGGGACATGAACCAGGTGCTTCTTGGCCTGTTCGACAGCCTTAGAAATGGCAACTGGAACTTCAGCAGCCTTTCCCTTACCAATCCCAACCCACCCGTGACCGTCACCGACAACAACGAGCGCGCAAAAGTTGAATCGCTTTCCACCCTTGACAACTTTTGCGACCCGGTTAATAAATACCACCTTGTCTTTGAGGCTTAACTCATCGGGATTGACTCGCACTCTCGTACCCCTCAGTCCTAAATTCGGTTACAGTTCGGGAGAAGGGTCAACCACTACACCCTGCCCGCCTCTCACCTTCTCAAC
>CAZNBG010000022.1:0-16130 GCA_964570915.1 uncultured Nitrospira sp.
GCCGGACGCTGCGTCGGCGGATCAGACATGCGAAAGGCCATGTACTGGACATGTGCGGGCGCCCGCAACCACTCGCCGAGTGGCAGCTGTGGGCGTTCATGCAATTTCCTCAGGAACGTCTCGATCCCCGACGACGGCATATCCGGCTGATCCACGCGGCTTCTCTCCTTCCCCCTACGAATGACAATTCAGCTCTAGCTTCAACGTGACGGTGACGAATACGCTTCTTAGTCCGAACGATAGTGCAGAAACGACGACGAATTAGCAAGACCGAGTGACCGCCGACAACCCGACAAGCACGCTCCCTTTCTATGCAACGTGACCCGAGCATTTCAGCGTGATGCGCCTCAGCGACGATGGAGTGGGATGCGGTGGAGAAGCGACTCAGAGGCCTCAGTTGCAGGAGGGGTCGAACGGCATTTCGGCGTATGGCTGGTAGGCCTCACCCAAGGTACTCAGGATGTCTCCCCAGACGCGCATCGGATCTTTCTCAAACACCGCGTGAGGATCGGCAGGTAACGTGATCCAGGAACCGGTCTTCATCTCGTTTTCCAACTGGCCAGGTCCCCATCCCGAATACCCTAAATAGGCGCGGAAGGATTCTTTGGTCCCCGCCTCGGTGAGAATGCGTTCGACCATGCCGACGTCACCGCCAAGACAGACCCCGTCGAACACATGGTGTGCATTTTCTGGGAACTCGTCACCTTTATAGAGCAGCATGACTTGATTCGTCTGTACTGGACCACCGGCATAGAGGACGTGGCCGGATCCCTCAATGACGGGAACCTGTGGAAGGGCTTCGGAAATGGACATGGCCGTGGGTCGATTCACAATGACGCCGAGCGCACCCTCCGGCCCATGCTCGCATAGGAGCACGACCGTCTGGCGAAAGTTTGGGTCGCGCAGGCTCGGAGCGGCAATCAGAAAAATACCTTTGCGAAGTTCCGTGGTCATGGGCGAAATCCTACCGTGCTCGTTGAACTTGCGCAAGCGCTGCGCTCCTCTTCGCGGACCTGAGACGGGGGTTACATCGTGTACAGTGATGTGCGTCGATCACGGAGCAGATCGTTGTAACGATTCAAGCGTTTGTTGCACGCCTCGGCGGGGTCGATATCGAGGACGGTCAGCTCTTCTTGGTCACGAGACGCTCTATACTGGATGACTCCCTTCGGCGTGACGACTTCGCTCTGGCCAATATAGGTCAACCGCTCCTTTCCCCCACGCGCTTCACTCCCGATACGATTACACGTGACGGCAAACACTCGATTCTCAAGACACCGGACCGGCATGGAATCTGGGCAGTTCGGTAACACCAAATTAGAGGGATGGCAAATGATTTCGGCCCCCCGCATCGCCAATGTCCGCGCGGCTTCTGGGTAGTACCAATCGAAACAGATCATGATGCCGATCTTCGCTGATCCGATATCCCAGACAAGAAATCCCGAATCACCTGGAGTAAAGAATTGCGTCTCCTCATAAAAGAGATGAGTCTTTCGGTAACAGCCAAGGAACCCGGACGGTCCTACGATCACGGCGGAGTTGTAGCAGGAGGGCCCTGATTGTTCCGGAAGTCCCGCCACAAGATGCATCTTGCGCCGTTTCGCGATCTCGACCAGCCGTCGCACCGTCGGACCATCAGGAACCGGCTCGGCAAGCCGTCGTGCTTCTTCCTGAGACACAAACTGATAGCCTGATGCGAACAATTCCGGCAGCACGATGAGATCGGCATCAGCCTGTTCCAGCTTGGCAGTCACCATTTCGAGATTCGTGGCCACCTCGCCAAACTGTGGATCGAACTGGTAAAAGCCGACTCGCATAGTACGTTCTGCTCCATACAAGAACGGGCAGGGAGTTCTCCCTGCCCGTTCTTAGAAAGACGTTGATGTGCTCGAAGCGAGCGTCTGCCGACGCTCCGCTACTTTACTTCTGCCAGATGCGTCGCTCCGCCTTCGGCATGTTCGGTACAGGCTTCGGCATGCCCGGCCTTTCCATGTTTTACAGCTTCCGTTAAGTGCTTCACTCCTTCCTCTAAGTGAGGATTTTTCATTCCCGCGGCTGTCGCATGCTTGAGGGCTTCAGTCGCATGCTCAACACATGCATCCGCATGTCCTTCCTTGCCATGCGACGCGGCACCTCGTGCGTGTTCAACGGCCTCAGCAACGTGCTTATTGGAAGGTGGTGAGCCCGCTAGAGTGAACCCACTGAACAGCGGAACCCCGACGAGCGTCCCAGTCACGGCCAGCACTACCGCACTTTGACGGATCTTCATGGTCATTGCGTCCCCCTTCTGGTTAGTGTTCGCTGCTCAGTGGATTGCGCGTTGGACTAAAAATTACCTTACACAGCGTTCGTCGAACCTGTCAAGAAGGTTTGGCCGCCGGATCGAAGCCGAGGATGTTCTGGAGCGCGTGAAGATCTTTTTCGACCGGGCACGCGTAGTCTCGACTCCACTCCCACCAGGATCCGGGATAATTGCTGAGTTTCGGATACCCGACCAGTTTCAGTATGAAATAGAGCCAGGCCGATCGCACACCACCGATACAGTAGCAAACGACTTCCTGCCTGCTCCGTACCCCCTTTGCTTCCAACATCTCCTTGATCACGGGGAGATCCTTAACGGTTGCATCCTTGTTCAAGAAGCCATTCCACGCCACCTGTATGGCTGAGAGAATGTGACCGGACCGTGGAAGACCGGACACCTCTTTCCCAAGATACTCTTCAACACTGCGAGCATCCAGAACGGCCGTCTGGGGATGTGGCCCCCTGATGAGACCTTGTTTCCTCCTGTGAGAGAAACTGATAGCCGGACGCGAATAACTTCGGCAGCACGATGAGATCCGCTTCTGCCTGTTCCAGCTTGGCCGTGACGACATCGAGATTCCTCGTCACTTCGCCGAATTGTGGTCTGAACTGGTAAACCCGACTCGCACACATACTCCGTTTCATACAAAAGCGGGCAGGGATTGTGTCCCTGCCCGCTTCAACAAAGGCACCTTGTCGCAGCCGTGGCTGCTTCTCGTCGACTACTGCTCTTTCACCTCAACCAGGTGCGTTATCGCCCCATCGGCATGTTCGGTACAGGCATCCGCATGCCCAGCCTTTCCGTGTTTCACGGCTTCCGTTAGATGCTTGAGACCTTCATCCAAATGCGGGCTCTTCACTTTCGCACCCTGCGCACGCTTGAGCGCTGCTTCTGCATGTTCGGCACAGACATCCCCGTGTCCTTGCTTGCCGTGCGACACGGCCTCCTTTGCATGATCAACCGCATCATGGACATGTCCGGCAAGCGCCAAGCCGTTCAGCGCTGGTGCTCCGACCAACATGCCGACCCCACAGACCAACATCGCACTACGAATGATTCTTCTCATCATGGCTGCCTCCTTGATGGTTGAAGATTCGCAGGTTTCACGTGAATAAATTTTGTGAATTCACTCTTACACAGCGCTCGTCGGACGTGTCAAGAAGGTTTGGCCGCCGGATCGAAGCCGAGGATGTTCTGGAGCGCGTGAAGATCTTTTTCGACCGGGCACGCGTAGTCTCGACTCCACTCCCACCAGGATCCGGGATAATTGCTGAGTTTCGGATACCCGACCAGTTTCAGTATGAAATAGAGCCAGCCCGCTCGAACGCCTCCGGTACAGTAACAGATCACATCTTGTCCGCCGTGAATCCCCTTCGCTTCCAACATTTCTCTGATGACGGCCGGATCCTTGACGGTCGCGTCCTTGTTCAAGAATCCATTCCAGGCGACATGAATGGCCGACGGAATGTGTCCGGACCGTGAAATACCCGATATTTCTTTCCCGAGATATTCTTCAAGACTGCGAGCATCCAGAATCGCCGTCTCAGGATGCGAGCCCCTGACGACCGCCTTGAGGTCATCCTTCACCATGATCAAGGACGCCACCGGTTGAGCCTTGAAGTTCCCAAGTGCTGGAGACACGCGTCCGTGTTCGAACGGCCGCTTCTCGGCGGTCCACTTCACCCACCCCCCGTCCAAAATGCGTAGACGTGGGTGTCCCAGATATTCCAGCATCCAAAACATGCGCCCCTCGTCACCCCAGTTGTCGAACGGATTGGAGTAGATCACTACATCGCTCTCGTGATCGATTCCCAGCCGACGGAGGATCAACTCAATCTGGCCAAGATCGGGATTCAGCAGCCCCTTCGGCACAGCATGGGGATCGCTGTACTCATGCCACGTCGAATGCACAGCGCCGGGGATATGGCCGCCAAATTCGTATGCCGACTTGCCACGGACGTCGATGATGACCAAACCTGTGCGGCCAAGCTGCTGCTGAAGCGACTCAGTATCGATTAACAATGGATGTTCCATCATGTTATGCACTCGCAATGATCTTCGATCCGCGTGTCAGGCGTTCGAAAGTGCCTCGATGTGTGCATGGACCGACGCAGCCAACGCTGTCAGATTATACCCGCCTTCGAGCGAAGAGAGAATGCGACCCTTCGCATGACGCTTGGCGATTCCCATCACAATGTCCGTCAACTCCGCATACCCCGTCTCCGTCAATCCCATGCCGGCCAACGGGTCATCTTTGTGCCCGTCGAATCCCGCTGAGATGATGACAAACTCCGGCTTGAACGTGTCGGCTGCAGGCACGAGTGACTTCTGAAAGACCGCGCGATACTCATCGTCTCCCTCACCCGATTCCATGGGCACATTGATCGTGAACCCCTCTCCCGCTCCCGTGCCTCGCTCGGTCGCTCGCCCCGTGCCGGGATAATGGGGATACTGGTGCGTGCTGAAGAATAAAATGGAAGGGTCCTGTTCAAAGCTATGCTGCGTTCCATTCCCATGGTGGACATCCCAATCGACGATCAGCACCCGGCTCAGCCCGTATTTCTCTTGAACATACCGCGCTGCGATCGCCACGTTGTTGAAGAGGCAGAACCCCATCGCTCGCCCGGTTTCAGCATGGTGGCCAGGAGGCCGGACAGCGCAGAACACGTGATCAACTTGATGCGTCATGATTGCATCGACCCCTGCCAACGCTCCTCCCGCCGCTAGATAAGCCGCGTGCAATGAGCCGGGAGACATCGACGTATCGGGGTCCAGAGCTACGCGCCCGGTGGCAGGAGCGGCTCGATTGAGCGCCGCAACATAGCCGGAGCTATGAACCCTTGTAATCCATTCATCTTCCGCTCTCCGCGGCTCGATCCGAACCAAGTGAGCTGCCATTCCGCTCTGCTCCAACTGCTGCATGATGGCACGCAGTCGATTGGGAGACTCCGGATGTCCGAACCCCATGTCATGCTCAAGATAGGCTAGGTGATAGACGAGGCCGGTTTTTCCCATCAGATAACCATGAACGAGATCAGGAACCTACTCAGATTATCATGCTGAAAACGTCATAGACAATGCACTGAGCACATGATACCGTCAGTTAACGGTTGCGAGGAGAAGAAGCGATGCCCAATCCCCACATTGAACCTCTCAAGAAACTTCTGGCCATGGACCCCAATGATGATGTGGCCTGGTTCGGCTTGGGGAAAGCCTATATGGATGACGGGAATTTCGAAGAAGCGGCCAACTCCTTGCGTCAGTGCGTCACGGTGAAGCCGACCTATTCGGCCGCTTATCTCGCGCTCGCCCAATCGCTCCAGAAACTCGGACGTCTGGATGAATGCCGAACCGTCTGCGCAACCGGCATTGCCGTATCGACAAAGAACGGCGATGCCATGGTAACGAAGCATCTCGATACGTTGACGCTTTCTCTCCCGTCGTGAAATCCGGATCTTCTTCCCCTTCTCCCTTCCGCCTTCCTTCCTGGGTCACCCGTTTTGTGCGCCGGCAACAGCCCATCGCCGGGGTTTCCGATCGCATGCGATTTGTCATCCAGCTTGCAATGACCAATGTGACGTCCCAGACCGGTGGACCGTTTGGCGCGGCCGTGTTCGAACCTCGGACCGGGCAGCTCGTCGCCGTGGGCGTCAATCTCGTCGAATCGTCAAACTGCTCACTTGCCCATGCCGAAACCGTTGCGCTGGCCAATGCGCACCACACCCTGGGACATTTTGATCTCGGCGCAACCGGCCTGCCAACACTCGAGTTGATCACCAGTTGTGAGCCATGCACCATGTGTTATGGCGCGATCCTTTGGTCCGGTGTTCGCAAGATCGTCTGTGGCGCCAGGGGTCACGATGCCGCGGCAATCGGGTTCGACGAAGGGCCGAAACCCAAGAACTGGGTGGCGGCGCTCGAACAGCGAGGGGTCTCCGTGACGCGAGACGTCTGTCGCAAAGACGCCATCGCTGTCTTCCAGCGCTACCACCAAGCCGGAGGCCGTATTTACAATGCGCGGGAAGGGCCGAGATAACACCGCTTGATGAGGAAGCTACAGCGTTTGCCTGACCGAAGCATCATGGGATGCGGTGAGAGGAGCTGAGGCCCTGGGATTCTGAATCAGCATACGAACGCGGGGCTGCGTCCGCTGATGCTGGGTCCGTTCAATCACCTCGACATTCGCAAGCCTTAATGCCGCGCGCGAGGGAAGCGGCTCCACATCCCAGAGCGAGATCAGGACCGCGCTGAGATGTCGAAGTTTCATGAGATCCACTGTTACGGAGCCGGCCAGAGCCTTCAAGTCCATTCGAATCTGCTCCCGCCGCGCTTGTTGCGCACCCCGGAGATCCGCCCTCGGAATCGATAGACTCAGGATAACCGGCTCGCAATAGTCGGCAAGTTGCTTGGCTTTTTGCCTGATGCGGGCCAAGATTCGGTGGATCAATAGCACGCCACGATCCGTTTCCGCTCCCTGCTCCTCATCACCGATGATCACACGAAGAGGTAGCCGTCGTCGTTCGGCTGAACCGACCATCGCCGTCACCTCCACAAAAAACCGTTTTGATCCATGGCGACATTCAAGGTCGGCCGTTCGGGCTTGAGATTCAGGCAGAAATGTGACTCGGAGTCCGGCACGGATCAGCCGCGTGGCCAACTCGAGTTCCGCCAAGGCGGATTCTTGCACACCGGAATCGTGATGGGTGAGACGATGAAGAAGTCGCCCGAGTCGAAGATGGCTCGAGTGATCGGCACAGTGTCGATGCAGCAGATTCCAATGCTCATTGAGATGGCGGGGAAGCCCCTCTTGTGAATGACGCGTGGACGTTGCAGCAGGCACATCATGAAACCCCTGCAAGCGTGAATGCAGTTTGATGGTGCGTCGAGACCGCCAGTGTGTCATCGCTCCCTCCACTGGCTGTGAGGCGCCGCCTCACCACCGACCGTCATGAGACTGGCTCGCTACCTTCGTCGTCCTCCGGAGGTGCACCCAAGATTTCCGGCTGCCGCGCGGCGATCTCCGCGTATGCTTCATCCAGCCATCGTCCAGCACAGCCCAATACTTCACGAACCAAGGGCTCCGGTTGTCCCGTTCGCTTGATCGTCCACTGCGACACATATTCGAGCAGCGCATCCCGCTCGAATGGTCTGGTGGAATGTATCGCCAGCGAAGACAGTTCGCCTAGACCGGTGTGCAGGATGTCCGCCACGGTCTCCCGTGCATAGGATGTGCTGGCGGTCACATACTGGACGATACGATGGAGTTCCTGATCGTTCATTGCATCGGCTCAAGAGATTTTTGCATCCCGATGATTGGCTGTCAACGGCACTGCGTTTCTGTTCAAGCTGGATGATGTTCTTCAATCACGGCACAGCTTGGTGATAAGATGACGCCCGCCCGCGGCATGAGCTTTATGTAAAGGAGATTGGCAATGGCCACTCGACGTCCCGTTCTAGGTAACACTTCTGGTGCCACAGTATCGGACCGGTGGGACCTCACTCACCTTGTCAAAGACCCCCTGAAGGACTTGGAACGGCAATTAGCGGATCTTGATGCACAAGTCACGCAGGTCGAGTCGGCTCGCCCTCGGCTGCAAGCGACAATGGCCAGCCATGATTTCCGATCGATTCTGAAACTCACCGAGTCGATCGCGGAGGGTTCGGCCCGACTTGGTGCGTTCGCTTACCTGTGGTTCTCAGAAAACACCAGAGAGGCAACATCGCGCTCGTTCAAGACACAGGTGGAGGAGCGACTCACCGCATTGAACAATCGCTTGCTCTTCGTCGATCTCTGGTGGCAGGAGGTTGATGATGTCAATGCCGAGCGACTGATGGCCGAGGCCGGTGACCTGAGATATTACTTACAGACGATCAGACGCTATAAACCCCATACACTTTCCGAACCCGAAGAGAAAATCATCAATGTAAAAAATGTCACCGGGCGCAGCGCCGTCAACACGCTCTATGACATGGTGACCAATGGGCTGACCTTCACGATGAAGATCGGCGGGAGGACGCGCTCCATGAACCGCGAAGAACTCATGAGCTACGTCCGGAGCCCCAAGGCTGGGGTCCGGCAGACGGCTTATAAGGAACTCTACCGGGCATTTTCAGCACAACGCGATCTGCTTGGGGAGATGTATCGGGCGCTCGTCAACGATTGGAAATCCGAGAACGTCGGACTTCGGCGTTTTCTCTCTCCTATTGCAACTCGCAATCTCGGCAATGATGTGCCCGATCAAGCGGTTGAGGTCCTGTTGGAAACATGCGCGACAAATGCCGACATCTTCCAAACATACTTCAGGTTGAAAGCCAAGATCTGTAAGCTCACGCCGATGAGCCGATATCACATCTATGCGCCTCATCAGGTGAAGACAAAGAAGTATCGGTACGCCGATGCCGTTGCAATGGTTCTTGAAGCGTATCGCGGATTTTCTCCCCGCCTGGCTGATCTGGCTCAAGAAGTCTTCCGCGCTCGGCACATCGATGGACCAACACGTCCCGGTAAGCTCGGCGGCGCGTACTGCTATAGCGTGGCCCCGGGCCTGACCCCTTATGTCATGTTGAACTTCACGGGGGAGGCCCGAGACATCGCTACCATGGCTCACGAACTTGGGCATGCCGTCCATGGGATGATGGCAAAAGACCACTCAGTCTTCACCTTCCATTCAACACTCCCATTGGCAGAAACCGCTTCGGTTTTCGGCGAACGCATTCTCTCGGATGCTCTGATCTCTCAGGAGAGAAACAAGGCCGTACGACAGGGCCTCCTCCTCAATCAATTGGATGATATCTATGCCACCGTCCTACGCCAGGCCTATTTCGTTCGCTTTGAAAAGATGGCCCACCAAATGGTGGCGGAAGGTGCGACAGGAGATCAACTGGCGCACGCCTATTTAGCGGAACTGCGCCAGCAATTCGGCAAGAGCGTAAAGGTGTCGGACGAGTTTCAATGGGAGTGGATCACGATTCCCCATATTTTTTCCAGCCCGTTCTACTGCTATGCGTATAGCTTCGGAAATCTGCTCGTGTTGGCGCTCTACCGTATGTATAAAGAGCAAGGAGAGTCATTTGTTCCGAAGTATCTCGATCTGCTTGCAACCGGCGGATCTCAATCGCCCCGAGACATCCTGAGCAAAGTGGGTGTTGATATGGAGTCGGAGGCTTTCTGGCAGTCGGGATTCGATACCGTCAGGGATATGGTCGTTCAGCTGGAGCAGACCCTCTCCTAAACCCCTATCTGCAGAACTTTCCAAGTAAATTGAGGACTCCGGTTACCGCCCTGGAGGACTTGACAAAATCACGAAGTCGTGAAATACTGAGAATGCTTCTCATAATCGTCCGCGTGGAGGATCGATGTACCTTTGTTTGTGTAGAGGAATTACAGAGGCAGATGTTCGTGAGGCAGGGCGAGCGGGGTTTGTGATGCCCTGTCAGCTCAAATCCAAGTTTGGCCTCAAGCAGAGCGGCAGCTGCGGCCGCTGCGCAAAGAACATCCATGAATTCGTAGAGATCGCGGTCCAGGGGGCATCGGCCAGCACGGTGGACCGATCACATAGTCTTCCCCAGCAATAACCAGTTGATGCGAAAAGATGTCGTATCCCTTCCTCGCGTCTTTCACCAACAAGTCAACGCGGCGAACCGACCCTAAAGAGCTTCGTGACCTCTGCCACGCGTCGACCTAACGCTCTGGCATCCGCAAGCTCTTTATCATCGATCCCTGGACTGTCACCCTCGGTTGTTGCCGACGCCCCGAACGCACCACCGCCGCTCACCACAATCATTTGATTCCCAAGCATCGCGGCAAGAATGGTCAACATCGTGACTTCCTTTCCGCTTGAAACTTGCCCTCCTGTAGCGAAAGCAGCCCCAACCTTGTTCTTCATCTTGAATTCCGGAAAGACGCCGAACTTGAATTGCCAGTTGTCGAAGAAGGTTTTCACCTCCCCTGACATGTTGGACCAATAGACAGGTGAGCCGACCACCACTGCATCGGCGGAAAACAGTTCTTCTGCAGTCACTTGTCCGACACGTTTGAGCAGAACTTCGGTACCAGGGATGGACCGTGCACCGGCAACCACTCCGTCCGCCATACGTACTGTGTTTCCCGAGAGAGAATGGTAGGTCACGAGGATTTTGATCGATGGTGTGGCGTCATCCGCCAAGGACGACGCCGCGCAGCCGGTGCAAACAGAGACCAACGTCAGCGCGGTGGCCAGAAGACGCCACCACTCGCTTAGGATGCAGGTCCGTGCAAGGTGTGATGACACAACGTTACGACCTAGATGAAGGAGGAACGAGAGGCCCTAGTGCCGAAACGTTTCTTCCTCCATATGCTCTTCAACCGACACTTCCGTCAGCGTTCCACGGTAGGTACAGCGATGACAACGAATCCGCCATTCCTCAATCCATTTCTCTTGGACGTAAGACTGTCGACATCCTGGACACACGAACACTCCCTTTTTATAGAGCACCCTCCGCTTTTCCTGCATATTGTCCTCTCTGTCAAATCCGGTTGGAGGATGGCACAACTTCCGACATGATTGCAATATTCGCGGAACCGGAGACGGTCCAGCCGCCATTTCCCAAGGATGACCTCCTTGACTGCAGAGGAGGCGATCATTACGATGCGCTCATGTGTGGCAGGGCTTCTACGTTACTCGCTCTTTGCGCCTTGGTGTTCACCGGATCACTCTTCGGCATTATGTCAGTCGGCCTCGCGGCCGATTCCGGGCTCGTCTCGATTCAGACGCCTTCAGGCGTCACCATTCAAGCAGAAATCGCCGACACACCGCGCAAGCGTGCTCAGGGCCTCATGTACAGAGATCATCTCAAGAAAGATCACGGGATGTTGTTCTTTTTTAGCGAACCTCAGGCGTGGACATTTTGGATGAAGAACACCAAGATCGCGCTCGACCTGATTTGGGTGGACGATAAAAAGCGAGTCACGCATATCGAACGGAACGTGCCCATTTGCACCAAGACCGACGATTCATGTCCTCAGTATCGTCCGAATAGCGATGACGCAGTGTATGTTCTCGAAATCGCAGGCGGTACAGTTGATGGGTATAAGATCGAAAAGGGAACAAAATTACTGTTCGGCCAGCCTTAAGTCCGTTCCTGTGATCCGCTCGTTCATGACTTTTGCCGCCAGGACCTCAGACGCCGCGCCGTAATGACGCCTTCTACCCGTTCGATGGCTTTCAGTACCCGATTCAAATGCTCCGTATCGGCAACCTCGACGACGAAATCCAGCTCGGCTTTGCGGTCTTCCCTGGTGATGATCTCGGCACGGCTGATGTTCGCTTGACACTCGGCGATGGCGGAGGAGACGTTTGCCAGAACTCCCGTTTTATCTTCTGCAATGACGGCGATTTTTACCGCATGTTGGCTGGGCGTGGCCGTATCCCATTCCACTTCAACCAACCGTTCTCGATCATAATCCAACGCTTCCAGGTTCGGGCAATCGACAGAATGGATCGTGAGGCCTCTTCCACGGGTGATGTACCCCAGGATTTTATCGCCGGGAACAGGATTACAGCAGCGAGACAGTTGCATCAAAAGATCCCGACCGCCCTTCACTTGGACTCCCCGTTCTTCTCTTCCGCGGCTCGGGACTTTGGGGAGGCTCACAGGTTCCGGCTGGACAGGAGTGCCACCGGATGCCGGCGCAATCAACCTTCCGACGATTTGAGCCGTCGCGACATTGCCGAAGCCAACGGCTACAGCCAACTCGTCAACGGTTTCATAGCCTTCGTGTTTGGCCACCTCAAGAAGCGAATCGGACCTCAAGACCTGTGCCGGGGCCAACCCATGACGACGGATCTCCGCTTCAAGCAAGCGCCGACCGATTTCCAGGCTTCGCTTCTGTTCCTCCGCTTTGATCCAATGTTTGATTTTTGTTTTTGCCCGTGACGTTCGCACGAACTTGAGCCAGTCCTTGTGCGGAGTCTGATTGGACGACGTCAGGATCTCGATGGTGTCACCGCTCGTCAACTCATGCTTGAGCGGAACGATCTTGCCGTTGACCTTTGCACCGACACAGTGATCACCCACTTCCGTATGAATGGCGTAGGCAAAATCCACCGGGGTCGCCCCCTTGGGTAGCTCTTTCACCATTCCCTTGGGCGTAAAGACGTACACGACGTCATGGAACAATTCGAGTTTCACCGAATCCATGAATTGACGGTTATCGGGCAAATCTTTTTGCCACTCGATGAATTGCCTGAGCCATCCAAATGCTTTACTGTCTTTATCCTGCACCCGTCCCTGTTCCTTGTATTTCCAATGGGCCGCGATCCCGTACTCGGCCACGCGGTGCATCTCCTCAGTGCGAATCTGAAACTCCACGTGCTCGCCTTTCGGCCCGACCACGGTCGTATGGAGCGACTGATAGAGGTTGGATTTGGGAATCGCGATGTAATCTTTGAAACGTCCGGGCAGCGGGCGCCACAGCGAATGGATCACCCCGAGCACGGCATAGCAGTTCATCTTGGTATCGGTAATGATCCGTAGCGCAGTGAGGTCGTACACCTCTTCGAACGAGATCGATTGCTTTTTCATTTTTTGATAGATACCGAAGAGATGCTTGGGCCTGCCGTACACCGCTCCGACCAGCCCATTTTCCGTCAGAGCCTTCTCAACCAGGGCTCGGACTTCTTGGATGTATTGCTGGCGATCCTCGTCTCGCTTCGCCACACTGACGCGCAAGGTTTCGTAGACATCCGGTTTGAGATGTTTGAGGCAGAGATCCTCGAGCTCGTTCTTCACCCACCCAATTCCGATGCGGTTCGCCAGTGGCGCATAGATCTCCAGCGTCTCCTGCGCGATCTCCTGGCGTTTACTTTCCTTGAGATGTTCGAGCGTCCGCATATTGTGGAGTCGATCGGCCAGCTTGATGATCACGACGCGGATGTCATCCGCCATCGAGAGCACCATTTTGCGGAAATTTTCGGCTTGTTTCTCTTCGGAGCTCTTAAAGGTAATCTTCCCGATCTTTGTGACCCCATCGACAAGCTGGACGACCTCCTTGCCGAATTCCTGTTGAAGTTCGTCGGCCGTCGCCACCGTATCTTCTAGCGTATCGTGGAGGAGTCCGGCCACGACCGCCGTGGCGTCGGTTTTGAGGGCTGTCAACACACCGGCTACCGCCACGGGATGTTTCACATAAGGCTCTCCGGAACGGCGTGTTTGTCCTTCATGGGCCTTTGCAGAAAACTCATAGGCCTTCCGCACCAGCGCGAGATCGGCATCTGGCTGATAGCTCTGAAGACGATCCAGCAATTGGTCGATTTCGGTAACAGTTTCGTACATCGTCCGTTACTCACACCCCGCTGCCCTGATGTCTCGGATGCGCAATTGAATTCGATCATAGCCATTCCAATGGTTGAGTTCGGGTGTAAAGGCGACATCGACGGGCGTCTTTAACGACAGTCCTCGATCCTCCAGCGATTTCATCCCAAATCCTATACTATCAAACGGCAAAGACCCGTCCTGCCGGACCGTCAGCTTCAAATGCTTTTCTCCGACAACGCGAGCCTTGAGCACATCCAGACGCCTGACCGCAAAGGTTGGCTCAGGATTCCCGGCACCGAATGGATGCAATGTCCCGATCTCCCGGATCAGCTGGAGCGTGATCTCGTGCAAGCGCACCTCGGAATCCACATGCAAGGTAGGAACGCTTTGGGTCTCCCGGATCCATGCTTCCGCGATCGCGGAAAACCGCTCCGAAAACTCCGGCAATCGTGTCTCCTCAATTGTGACACCTGCCGCACTGGGATGACCCCCGAATGCCATAAGCAGGTCCCGACACCCTGTTAAGGCTTGATACAAGTCGAATCCGGACACGGTCCGAGCCGATCCTTTCCCGACACCATGTTCATTCACGGCAATGACGACCGTAGGGCGATGAAAGCGCTCCATGATGCGGGCAGCCACGATACCGACGACCCCCAGATGCCACCCTCGTGCAGACAACACAATACCGGCCGGCAACTCCCGCGATTCTACTTGTCTTAATGCTTCCCGAAGAACATCGGCCTCAAGTTCTCGGCGCGCTCGATTCAAATGCTCAAGGTCTTCAGCTAACTCCTTGGCTTCCCGCTCCGACTCCGTGGTGAGCAACCTGACGCCTTTGATCGCCTCATCTAAGCGTCCGGATGCGTTGAGTCGAGGCCCGAGTTTGAAGGCGATAGTTTCCGCCGTACATTCACGGCTAATGCCCGCCACCTGTTTCAAGGCCCGTATGCCACAGCGCGCACCTCGCGAGATATGGGCGAGGCCTTCTCGAACGAACAGTCGGTTTTCATCCTGGAGCGGAACGACATCGGCAATCGTCGCCAGCGCGACCAAATCCAATAACGACTCCAGAGACGCGGAACCAGAGCCGTACTTCATCTCATAGGCCTGCGCGACCTTATAGGCCAGCCCACCGGAGCAGAGCCCCCGGAAGGGATATTGGGCTTCCGGCCGATGCGGATTCATCACCGCTAAAGCGGGTGGCATATCCATATCGCTTTGATGGTGGTCGGTCACGATCACATCGATCCCGAGTTCGTTTGCGAGGGCAATTTCACGGTGCGACGTCGTACCGCAGTCGGACGTGACCAGCAAAGAGATCCCTTCCTTGGCCAATGTCCGGATGGCCTTCTCGTTTAGACCATAGCCCTCTCGTAGCCGATGAGGGACATTGGCCCGCGATTCACCGCCAAGCCCGCCGAAAAATGAGAGGTAAAAGCCGGTGTCATACATGCCGTCTACATCATAATCGCCATAAAAGCACACCCGCTCCTGCCGTCGCATCGCTTCATGCAGACGGTCAACAGCCTGTTCCATATCAGGAATCAAGAAGGGATCATGGGTTTTGATCGGGGACATCCAGGCTGTCGCCTGATCTATACTGGTGACACCCCGATTGAGCAGCAATGATGCAGTAGCCGAGGAGATTGACAAGGCCCGGGATAAGAGACCGCGCTGGACGGGGTCTACTCGGCGAACGACCCAGAGCTTAGACTGCATCCTCGCCTCCTTAAGGGCCTGGGCCGTTCCAACATTCAGACCATGAATCATGGGGAAACGAGAGAGACTGTAATAAGTCGCTTGTGCTTTGTCAAACCGAGAGGTGGTCAGGATGCGTAGACAGAGCCGAACAGGAGAGGAAATGTCGAACTTGCGCTATTCTCCTCCTTTCTGAACGTAATTCTTCACAAACTCTTCAGCGTTCTTCTCAAGGACATCATCGATTTCGTCGACCAGTTTATCGATGTCCTCTTTCATCTTCTTGCCGGCTTCGACGACCTTGGGATTGGCCCTTACGTCTTCCTTCCCTTGCGGCTCTCGTTTGGCTTCTTGCTTTCGCTCTTGCTTTTCCATCCGAGCACCTCCCAATGCCTGGGACAGTTTTACTTACCTTACTCCAGGGTTCGCAAAACCGTCAAGTTGCGGTAGAAACCGTGACGCGCCTTGGAGAGGAAACGAACCAACCGGTTCTCGGGGTTATCGGCGGGGAGGAGAGTCCCGCTCGATCCCATAGGTGCCCCCGTTACGAGAAAGGCTAGCGTACAATGAGTGAAACAATGAGTAGGGCCACGATATTGATCACTTTGATCATTGGGTTGACGGCCGGACCTGCTGTATCTTTGTATGGATCACCGACCGTATCGCCGGTCACTGCCGCTTTATGTGTTTCCGTGCCCTTCTTGCCCTGCTCCTCAATGAACTTCTTGGCGTTGTCCCACGCGCCACCGCCGCTTGTCCTGGAAATCGCAACGAACCAACCCGTCACGATGCTGCCAACTAACACCCCACCGAGAGCTTGTGGCCCAAGCAC
>CAZNBG010000023.1:0-15955 GCA_964570915.1 uncultured Nitrospira sp.
TCGGAGAGTTCGGAAGCTTGCTGGTATCGGCAATCCAGCAGCTCCTTGGACGTCGAGTCACTCGGCTTCTTCTCGTTCGAATCATCAGCATAGGCCCGTCCTGCGAGCAGGCAGATGAGAACCACGATCCCGATAATCCATTGTTCAAGAGATACTCGCTGACCCATGTTTCCTCCCATCCGAAGCTATGTAGTCTACCCGCTGGACGCCGGTTCCAATAACACATTTCGGATGGGAAATTCACATGGTTTTCTCGCAAATAATCGCGGTTTGGCCATGGACTCAGGTCGCAACGGAGCTCATCCAGGCCATGCATGGCCATTTCGTCATACTCCGGGAAGACAGACCGGTCCTTTGCCTATAGATGGCGCCATAGCCACACGGGGCGGACACGCGCAAGGTGACTGTGTCATGCACGAGCTCCTCGCACGGACTTTCTATTTCCACTCCACTTCCATTGACTGATCTCCGGCATGTCTTCCCCGTGTTTCCTGATGTATTCCTTGTGCTCGATCCGCTTGTCTCGGATGGCCTGCTTGGCATAGGCCGCCGCCGATCCCAAACCGACGCGTTCGATCACGTCGGTAGCCAGGTGATACCGGTCCATGTCGTTCAGGAATACCATGTCGAACGGCGTGGTGGTCGTCCCCTCTTCCTTGTAGCCCCGCACGTGCAGGTTGTTGTGATTGGTCCGTCGGTAGGTGAGCCGATGAATCAGCCATGGGTAGCCGTGATACGCGAAGATAATAGGTTTGTCGGTGGTGAAAAACGTATCGAAATGCTTGTCCGGCAACCCGTGCGGATGCTCGTTCTTGTCCTGCAACTTCATCAGATCGACCACGTTGACGACTCGAATCTTCAGTGATGGCACATAGTCACGTAACAGCTGCACGGCCGCGAGCGTCTCCAATGTTGGCACGTCTCCGGCACAACCCATCACGACGTCGGGCTCGCCACCCCTGTCGTTGCTCGCCCATTCCCAAATGCCGATGCCGGCAGCGCAATGTTTCACCGCCGCCTCCATGTCAAGATACTGGAGGGCCGGCTGCTTGCCGGCCACGATCACGTTCACGTAATCGCGGCTGCGTAGACAGTGGTCCATGACCGACAACAGACAATTGGCGTCCGGCGGCAGATAGACTCGGATCACATCGGCCTTCTTATTGACCACATGATCGATGAACCCAGGGTCTTGGTGCGAGAACCCGTTGTGGTCCTGCCTCCAGACGTGGGAGGTCAGCAAATAGTTGAGGGAGGCAATCGGCCGCCGCCAAGGAATTTCATGGGTGGTCTTGAGCCACTTCGCGTGCTGATTGAACATCGAATCGACGATATGAACAAAGGCCTCATAGGTCGTAAACAGTCCATGCCGTCCCGTGAGCAGATAGCCTTCGAGCCAGCCCTGGCACGTATGCTCGCTGAGAATTTCCATCGAGCGGCCGTCCGGAGCGAGGTGGTCATCGTCCGGCTCTCGTTCTGCCATCCACACCCGGTCCGCCGCGTCGAGTACCGCGCCGAGCCGGTTCGAGGTGAGTTCGTCGGGTGCCATAATGCGAAAGTTCCGGTTGCGTTTGCTCCCGATCAACGTGTCACGAAGAAACGCGCCCAGGACCTTCGTCGACTCCGCCATCACCGCCCCCGGCTTCGACACGTTCACGGCATAGGCGCGGAAATCGGGGAGACGCAGATCGCGCAGCAACAGTCCGCCGTTGGCATGCGGGTTGGCACCCATCCGGCGCTGTCTCGCCGGTGCGAGTGCAGCCAGATCCGGCATCAACGTGCCATTCGCATCGAACAATTCGTCTGGTCGATAGCTCTTCATCCAGGATTCCAAGAGCCCAATGTGAGCCGGTTTAGACGCCATCTCAGCCATTGGCACCTGATGCGATCTCCAAGAGCCTTCGGTTTTCTTGCCGTCGACTTCCTTGGGCCCAGTCCACCCTTTTGGGCTCCGCAACACAATCACCGGCCACCGTGGCCGATCTGGAGCCCCCTTGCCTTTCAAGGAGGCCTGCCGCGCGTCTTGCTGAATGGTCTTGATACGCGCCAGTGCCGCATCCAGCGACGCCGCCATGGTCTGGTGCATCGGTTCCGGCCTCGCACCTTCGACGTAGTAGGGTTCGTAGCCGTATCCGAGCAGCAGGCTGTGGAGTTCGTCGTGACTGATCCGCGCCAAGATGGTTGGGTTCGCAATCTTGTAGCCGTTCAAGTGCAGGATCGGCAGCACGGCTCCGGCCGTGACGGGGTTAAGAAATTTGTTCGAATGCCATGAGGTGGCCAGCGGGCCTGTCTCCGCCTCTCCATCACCGATGACGCAAGCCACAACCAGGTCGGGATTGTCGAAGGCGGCTCCATAGGCATGAGACAGCGCGTATCCCAACTCACCGCCTTCGTGAATCGAGCCGGGCGTTTCAGGTGCGACGTGACTGGGAACCCCGCCGGGAAAGGAAAACTGTCGAAACAGCCGCGTCATGCCTTCCGCGTCTCGGCTGACGTCCGGATACACCTCACTATACGTGCCTTCGAGATAGACATTTGCCACGATCGCGGGACCGCCATGGCCTGGGCCGCAGATAAAGATCATATTCAGGTCGTCCCGTTTGACGACTCGATTCAAATGGACATAGATGAAATTCAGGCCCGGCGTCGTGCCCCAATGGCCCAACAGGCGAGGCTTGATATGCTCAAGTTTCAGGGGCTGCCGCAGCAACGGATTATCGAGCAGATAGATCTGTCCCACCGAGAGGTAATTGGCCGCCCTCCAATAGGCATCCATCTGTTTCAGCAAGGCTGGGCTCAACGGCGTGGTGATTGTTTTCATCGTAACCTCTCAGTGATCCATGGTCCCCTTGCTCAGCAACTGACCGACAGACTCTGCGATCTCGCGTTCCTCATCAGTACGCATCACGCGCACTGTTACGTGACTATCTTCGGCTGAAACAATCGATTGATTCGTTGCATTGGCCTGTTCATTGATAACAAGACCGAGAAATTCCAAGCCGTCGCAGATTCGCGCACGAATCACCGGTGAATGTTCCCCGATCCCGGCGCTGAACACTAAGGTGTCCAGTCCCCCCAACACCGTCGCCAACGCGCCGATCCATTTTCGAGCCTGATAACAGAACAACCCAACCGCCTCGGCTGCCCGCGGATCACCTTGCTCTTGCGTGAGTAAGTCCCGCATATCGGAGCTGATCTCCGAGATCCCGAGCAAGCCCGATTCGATATTCACCATCCGGTGGAACCGTTCCACGGTCATGCCTTCGGCTTGCGCCAAGTACGAGAGCAGCCCCGGATCGAGATCTCCGGACCGGCGGCTCATCGGCAGGCCGGAGGCGGGCGTGAATCCCATCGTCGTCTCGAGAGCCAGTCCATCCTTGACCGCAGCCATGCTCGCTCCATTTCCAAGATGAGCCAGGATGATCCGACTGTTGGCTTCACCCGGATTTCCGACTTTGGCCAACTCTTTCATAAGAAAGGCATAGGACAACCCATGGAATCCGTATCGTTGAACACCCAACTTCTCATACCGCCGGGGAATCGGCAGCAGGCAGGCCATGCGCGGCATGCTACGGTGAAAGGCGGTATCGAAACAGGCAACCTGCGGGAGATCTGGATACCGTTGCGCAAATCCTGTGATCAGTTGGATCTCAGCTGGGAGATGTTCCGGGTCAAACGGACTCAATCGTTGCAGCTCCTCCATGACGGCCGGGGTAATCAGATGTGATTCACGATAATGCCTACCACCGTGCACGACTCGATGCCCAATCGCTTGAAGTGGATGCTGCGCAAGCCTGTCTTTCACACAACCCAGCAGAGGCTCGATGCAAGCCAGATGATGAGGGACTTGGAGCCTCCGACATTCGGCGGCATCGGCGGCACTCTGCGTCCATGTGAATGTTCCATCCGGTGATCCGATGCGGTCGATGACTCCTGACACGTCACGGACAGGAGTATCGCCGGTTCGAAAGAGCGAGAACTTGAGCGAGGACGACCCTCCATTGATGGCCAAGATCGAACCGATAGAATCCGACCGTGTCATGCGCGCCCCCCGATTCGTAGTTTACATAACCTCGACCGTAACTGCGATCAGATGCGTCCCTAAACACCAGCACATGAGCGTTGTTGTCAACGGCTGTTGACATGGCTTCACGCAGGCTCGGTTTCTGTCTGAGTAGGGCTATCTCAGCCTCCTCAACGGCAAGCCCCGAGAGGAGGATCTCTTCGACTAGACCGTATCGGCATAGATCTTGAGAACACCGCATGAATGTATTCCATGCTTCTGGGAGTAGCGCACGGAGGGAGCCGGCACGGAAAGAAGTCGACGATGACGGCTTTCCATGGGGAAATCATGGGTCGAACAGTGGGAACGGTGAGACCTGAAGACAGGGCAGACTTCCGATTGAGCGAAACCCATGGCTGGTGCATAAGGCCGTAGACGAGGGGAACGCTTTGAGCACCGACGGAAGCGGACTCCGTTTCTCCCGCACTGTCGCTACATTGTATGACAGGCGCCGGATGTGCCCGCGTCGGTCAACTTGCCGACAGCGTGAGAAATCGCAGGGTATAGTTGTTCATGCGCCGCTCCCTTGTCGAGCAACATACGGGCGCCGGCATTTGACATCGCCTCTCGATTCCTCTTCCCCACGTTGAACGAGAGGCCGATGACATGCAAGCTCGGATGTTTTCGCATGATGCGGCCTGTCGCTTCGATCCCGTTCATCCCCGGCATGTTGATGTCCATCACGACCACGGATGGCCTCAACAGGTCCACCTGCTTCACTGCCTCTTGACCATTTGCCGCCTCACCCACCAGATCAATATCGACATAACGATCGAGCGCCTTCCGCAATGCCTGCCGAACGAGGAAGTGGTCATCCACCAGTAATACGCGAATAGGCTTCCCGTGTTGTCGGTGAAATGTCGAATGCTGAGGAAAATGAGAGATAACCGGTGTCGGCATATGGACCTCCTGTCGGTAAGACAATTACTGCTGACTGAGATACGGATCGTCGATAACGGTGCTGCACTCAAGGCAACGAACCTTGCCCGTTCGTTTGCCGCTTCTAGTTAGGACATCCGCGATGATGCGCTGATGTTCGCAGCCGGCTTTTCGAGCGGCGACGCGAATCTCCAGCTCGGCCTTCTGGATCACCTGCGTTTCCATAGATCCTTCCCCATGGAGTGAGTCATCATCTCGTGACACGCCTTGATGTCGATTCATCGAGATCCTCAGGCCAGGTCTCTCATGAGACCAGAGGGAGGAACACATCCTAAGGAGTGTGTTCGCTCGGGGAAGACTAAGAAATCCCCTGCTGAATTATTTGGTGGTGAACAGGTGAAACCGTCGGACACGCGTCCGCTGCAGAACGATAGGTCTGTATTCTATAGGCCCTGCCGGCGTCCAACGTCACACGAACCTCCCCCTGCCGGCTTAAGTGATCAATGGCTAGGAACACTTGATTCCACGTCAAGTCCGGACAGAGTCCCACGACTTCTTCCATGGCGCACCCGGTGGTCTGTTGCTGCAGTACAGTTCGAACTTGGTCAATGAACGTTTCTGTAGCCATGAGTCACCCACCTTTCTCATGCCTTCTGGCGTGTTACTTTTTCTAATACAGAGAGGAATACGTAGAAACTAGGAGTTGCCCCAGTTTTCGAGGCGATTATTGCTGGCCAGCGCGTGCGGGCTTTCCAGGGGGGCTGCTGCAGATTATCTAATGAATTGGGAAATGATGGGGCGGTGGATATGAACACCCACCCTGTCCTGTAGAGGCGGAGCTACGGTTGATCGCAGGACCGCCGCCACTAGTTCTGGTATGCAGTCAAATCAATCTGGCTACATATGCTGGTTGTTGGCCAGTCTGAGGTCGATGTTGTTGAGCTTGGCTTCAAGGTAAAGTTCCCGTACCTCCGGCCGATCTTCCTTCGCCGCGACCGTGTTAGCGACGATTTCCTCCTCAACCTGGTGAGGTAATGGATTCGAGGGACCCCGTAGACTGTGGCAGATCAGGGTTATGGCTGCTCGTGGGTAAGTCCTTGTGCGATGGCGTACCGCACCAACTCCGTCGTCGTGTGAATGTCCAACTCCTTCATAATGCAGTTCTTGTGGAACTCGACCGTCTTCACGGAGAGCTTGAGCAACTCGGCAACTTCTTTTGTTTTCTTGCCTTCGCCGATCAATTGCAACACTTCACGCTGCCGAGGCGTCAATTCGGCAATGGATCCTTTGACGGACGGTCCTTCCTCAGCCTTCAAGGCTTGCTCGATAACCGGCTTGGCGATGGACGGGGTCAGATAGTATTTTCCTTGCAGCACGGCCTCGATGGCCTGCGGTAATTCTGAAACGGCGGATTGTTTCAACAGATAGCCGTTGCCTCCGGCTTTGAACGCTTCGGTGGCATACTGTGGACTCGCATGCATGGTAAGGAAAAGGAGTTTCACCTCAGGCTGTGATTTCTTGAGCCGCCGGACGGCATCCAAGCCATTCAAGAGCGGCATGGATATATCGACGAGAATCAAGTCCGGTTTAGACCGCTCCGCCGCCTCGAGTAAGGCCCGGCCATCCTCTACCATGCCCACCACGTCGTACCGTTCTTCGAGCAATTTACGCACCCCCGCCAGCAAGATGGAATGATCGTCGGCCATTAACACACGAGGCTTCTTTATCATGATTGCTCCCTCAGGCGTAGCATTTCACGCGGCACCTGTCTCGATGCAAGCTGTATATGTCACGCACATGGTCCATTGTCACCGGTCATGTCAGGCATCGACACCCAGGCCTCGACCTCCGTGCCATCCCCCGGTTTCGTTCTCACCTGAAATGTGCCATGGAGAGCCTTCACACGCTCGGCCATGCTGGTTAAGCCCAACCCGTCCAGTTTACCGACGTTCAGACATTGCTCAAACCCGCACCCGTCATCAACAACGGATATTCCCACAGTGCGCCCCGCTCGAATAAGACGGACCAGGACGTTGGTGGCTTCGGCGTGTTTTCTCACATTTTGCAGGCTTTCCTGCAACACGCGATAGAGACACGTGGCTTGCTCGAGCGGAATGGGAGTTCGCAAGTCTCGCACGACGATCTCCGTGGCCAATCCTGTTCGTGCGGAAAACTCCTCCACATATTCGCGGGCGGCTGCTTCCAGGCCCGCATGCTCGAGGAGGGAGGGATGAAGTTGATGCGCCAGGCGTTGGAGATCGGTCGTGAGCTGTTCCGCCTTATTCCCCAACTGCTTGAGATGCCAAGAGTTCAATGCATCAGATTCAGAAGACTGAAGAAGAGATCTGCTTTGAAGGTCAATCGTCAGCGCCGCCAGCCGCTGCGTAAAATCGTCGTGCAGATCGCGGGCAATCCGTTTGCGCTCCTGTTCTTGCGCCGTCAGAAGTTTCTCCGTGAGGTCTTGTAGCTGCGCTTGGTGAATGCGTAGCTCATTCTGGTTCTGCAGCAGCGCTAAGCTTGACTTTTTCCGATCGGTGATGTCCTCTGTAAAAATGACGATGCCGCCCACACGACCATGGTGCATTTGCCAAGGTCTCACTTCCCAGCAGAGCCATTGTTCAGACCCATCGGCTCGCTCGAAGCGGTCTTCCTCCTCGCGCACAATCTCACCTGCCAACCCTCGCATATGCGCGACCTTCACTCGCGCTGGAAGGTCGGGGAAGATTTCATAATGCGAACAGCCGATAATCTGCTTGTCCCATAAGTTATAGTGATCCATCCAACGGCGGCTGACGGCGAGATATTGCATGTCTCGGTCGAACATGGCAAGCGCCACCGGCGCATGTTCGACGAATATGCGCAGTCGCTCCTCACTCTCATGCCTCGCCTGTTGCGCCATCTGGATTTGCCGTGCAGATTGCTTTTGAGTGATGACGAGCCAGGCGATGCCCAAGAGCAACGCTGTAGTCATCGCTCGATTTGGGCTATCGTGTTGCGTTAACGCAGTCTGGCTTAGTACTGCCCCTAACCATGTGAGCAGGATGGTACTACTGGCTGTGACGATTGTGCTTGGTAATTCCGGGGTCAGTCGAGTGAGAAGGATTGGAAGTGTAAAAAAAATCGGTACCGCATAGCCTGGTGGTGCCCACACATCGCAAACAAACACGACGATCGTTGTTACGACTGTTGCGACCAGCCAACCTCTAGACGGTGCACCCTCTACCGGAACAGTCACCTGCTCTACTCCTCTGCTCAACAGTGCCGTGGTCTGCCCGTTGGACGTTAAAAACCACCCCTTCTTCACACGCCTCCACGAGTGAAGGCCCATCATTAGAGCTTAGAGGGACACCTTGGCACACTGGGCCAAGGCCTCTATTCTAGGTTCCTAGGCAAACACCTAGCAAGGGGGGTGAATGAGGGTACCAAGGCGCTAGGTCTTTGAGCTCGGTAGAGCGTTCTAATGTCCACTTAACCACCCTCTCATGAACGCGTGATAGCGTGATCGGTGTCATAGACCGCGCCGTTTTACAAAACCATATTGGAGGGGAGGATATATGCGGAACAGAAGCATCGTGCTCGCGGCAGGTGTCATGATCTGTCTAGTACTCAGTGGTCCGATTCAGGCTGCAGATCAACCGGGTCAGTCTCCTCACGTTCCTTCAGAAGCAGCCAAGATGCCGGACGGCGTCATCGGGATTTCGCTCCACATCGGGGCAGACCGTGTCGGCGAGCCGGCGGCGTTGTATGTCGGCAGGGTGCATCGTGAAGGACCTGCTCATAAAGCTGGACTAAGACATGGGGATGAGGTGGTGAGCGTGGACGGAATAGCGGTCTCGGGAAAGACCTACGAGCAGGTGGTGAAGATGGTCCGGGGTGAAGCGGGAACCAGCGTAAAGTTGGGGGTGAAACGGGAGGGTGAAGGAACTCCTCTCGACATCTCCGTCACACGAATCGCTGGCGACAAATTGATGAAAAGCCCAGGGGAGCACGGCACCTACAAGGACAAGCCGCAACCCCAGCCGTAAGCGGCATTCGTAATGGTGCGGCGATGTGAGTCGTCCGCGACTTGCGGAAACCTGTAGTGATCCGCGACCTTCACTCTACACAATGCGGTCGACCGCTGAGGCTTCTTTATGCCTAGGCTGCAGTATGTTATGTTCCCTGTCACGAACGCTGTGTTCACGGCGGCTGATACTCTTCCGTATGGCCGGCAAGACCCGCCGCCATAGACAATCACCAGAGGGAGGGAGGCGATTATGAGGCAGACCCTTGGGGCGCTGGGTTTTCTCATATGCTTGAGAGTAGTCAAAGCCTCCATGGCGGCAGCAGCCGAGACCGGCGAACAGGATTTTGCCAAAGGGGAGAGTCTGCTGAAGCAGAAGCTGTATGCGGAAGCGCGCACGGCGCTGGAAGCCGGCATCGTGAACAACTCTTCGAATGTGCAGGCTCATTTTAACTTGGCTGAGGCCTGTCGAGGTTTAGCGGCCTGGGCCTGCGCGGAAGAACATTATGAAACCGCGTTGCATTTGGATGCGAAATCCAGGACAGCTGGGACGAAGGAAGTACGCTTGCGCAAAATGGAGGTGTGGCGCTCATTGGAGGAAGTGACGGCATGGCGGTTGCTGGAGGAAGCAAAGGCTCTGATTGCGGCTGGGCAGGCTCAGCCCGAGCAAATAAAGAAGGCGGAGGAGGCCCTGGACGGTGCCAATGAGCTAGGGCTCAATCGTGAGCAACAGACTGTCTATCGACAGTTGGAAGCACAACTCCCGGGTCGGCGTTCAATCACCTTGTTGGATAGCCTGAAACCAGACGAGCAGCCGATGGCGCTGGTGCCGGCGGGGGAGTTCACCATGGGGAGCACTATGAGCCCCGACGAAAGGCCGGTGCATCGCGTCTACCTCAACGCCTTCTACATGGACAAGTACCACGTAACGGTGGGGCAGTATGCCACCTATCTGGATGCGACGGGCCTTGAGGCGCCGCCGGAATGGAATATCATGAACCAACCCCAACATCAGAAACGCCCCGTTGTCAATGTCAGTTGGTCTGATGCCGCCACGTACTGCAAATGGGCCGGCAAGCGCTTGCCCACCGAGGCGGAGTGGGAAAAGGCGGCGCGAGGGACGGATGGCCGCCTCTATCCCTGGGGCAACGAAGCCCCCACCAGGCTCCACGCGAATTTCGGTAAAAAAGAATGGGCGAACCATATGGCGTTGGTTCCGGTGGGGATGTTCGAAATGGGCAAGAGCCCCTACGGCATCTATGACCTGGCCGGCAATGCCTGGGAATGGGTCAACGACTGGTATAACCATGATTATTACAAGAAGAGCCCGGCCAAGAATCCTCAAGGACCGACGACGGGTAAATCGAAAGTCGTGCGAGGCGGTAATTGGCTTTATATCCAGGAATTTCTGCGTTCTTCCTTTCGTTTCAATGCCGAACCATCCAGTCGGCAATTCGGCTATGGATTCCGTTGTGCAAAGACCCAATAGGTTTGTGTCCGGTTCGATCAGTTTGTCGATCGGTGGTGGATCATGCTTTGGTTTTCATCCAGCTGGCAGTCAAAGGCATGTTCAACTTCCTGTTAGAGATCGATCCGGAGCCCTCCAAGGATAAGGAGCGGTTGGCCGAGTGTTTTGAGACCTCCCGTTTGCGTGGCGATGTAGTGCCGGTCGGTGAGATTCTCGCCATTGATGAACAGCTCAGCCCATGGGGTGACTCGTTTCCGTAGCGACGCATCGAGCACGATGAAATCCGCGATCGGTTGGTGGTTCAAATCGTCCGCAAACTGCCGAGACAGGTATCGGGCTTGAAGTGTAAACTGGACAACACTCGGTTGGCCGATGGCGAGCGAGGCCGTCACTTGGTGTCGAGAGACGTTGGGGATGCGCAGGCCCTCGCGGAACGGTTGATTAGGGAAACTCGTTATGACCGAATCCACGAATGAATACCCGACGGTCATGTAGAGCAGGTCGTCCAGCCGGCTCCGCAGTTCGACATCGGTGCCGACCGATCGACCCTCTCCAATGTTCTGCCTCATCACAGAGACCGGCCCTTGAGTAAGGAAGAGGATTTGGTCCTTGATCACGTCGTAATGGCCGGTGGCTCGGAGTCCGAGCAGGCCATCCGGCAGCAGCTCTGCTTCAACCTTCATATCAGCCCCGGTGAGCCGTTCCGGATCCAGACGGTCGTTGCTCAGAAACGTAAACCCTGAAGAGCTGAAATCCCTGTACAATTCGTTCAACGTCGGCGCGCGGAATGCTTGATAGACTGATGCCCCGACGCGCACACGGTCATTGACCCGGTACAGCACGCTGAACTTGGGATTGACGATGCTGGCGGTATGGTCCTGTATTATATTGATCGGTCCTAATCCTGCCGTGCGCGATCCGCCGAAATTCTTCCACCAATCCCAGCGGGCGCCAGCCGTGAGCACCAACGCATCGAACGGCTCGAAGATCCATTCACCGAACGTTCCCACGCCCAGCTGTTTCCCGCGCGTCACGAACGGCGCTTGAGAAGAAGCGAGCACCTCGTCCGATTGCGCAAGGATCGCGCGCGCGTCACCGCCCACCACGATCCGGGAGAACGCGAGAAGCGGTACGCTCCATTGCGCCATGCCGCCGATGTCATTCGAGGGAATCGTCTGTAGCCGATCCGGCTGGTCGGAAAGGCGAACGAAGGGTGAAGGTAGAACGACGGCACTCTGATTATTGAACGTTTGCCATTGGGCAAATGTTTTCGCTTCCCACACTCCCCAGCCGCCCTGATCTCCCTTCAACCCAAATGAAACTGTGCCGACCGTGCGGTCGCCTTGACTGAACGGGGTTCCAAACGAACGATCTTCTCTATAATAGGTACCAGAGATCGTGGCAGCAGTATGCGCGGTCAGCTCATGGAAGATTCGACCTGTGAACTGATGATGCTCCGACCCGACGCGCATATCAGCAGGTCCCCGTTGATCGGACGGAACCGTGAGAAATCCTGTTGTATCAAATCGGCGATAGCTGATGGTCACTCCCGTTCGGTCATTCCCATAGTGAGCGCGGGTCGACTGGATATTGGTCCCAAGCATTCCTCCACTCAGCTCCCCACTCCAGCCGGTCTTGGGCCGACCGGATTGGGAAATGATGTTGATGACTCCCCCCATTGCCCAGGTGCCATAGAGATTCGATCCACCGCCGGGAATGATTTCGACCCGTTCGACTCGGTCAGGCACAAGCCCCCAATTGATCCAACCCCCAAAGCCATCGTTCAATGGCACACCGTCCAGCAACACCAGGACGCGCCGGGTTCCCAGGCCTCGGATACTGACGAATTGGGCAGTGGGGTGGTTGTATCGGCTACCAAGAAGACTCGGCTGGACTGCCGGCACAGAGCGCAGGAGGTCATCGATCTGTGTGCCGCTCTGAAAAGGTGTGCGGTGGATGTCTTCTTGCGTCAAAATGGTCGCCGCCGCCGAAATACGCGACGGAGCCATGGGAATTCTGGTCGCAGCCATGACGACTTCGCTTACCTGGAGCGTCTCGTCTTCTTCGGCATAGGACGTCTGCGCGACAGAACACCATAAGACGAGAGCGAGCCCCGCCTTTCCATACCGCCGGATGCATTGCTTAGCCGATTCGTCTATTACCTGTGATGCACCCACGGCAGCGGAGCGCCTTCAGGGAGGTCATGAGCGGGACGTATTAACCCCGCGCCAGTATCGTCGCCGCAATGACCACAGCCAGCGCAATGAGCAAGGAGAGGCGTGGGATCCAGCGCGCGGTCTTGAAAATGATTTGTTCCCCTGCTGTTCGTTGAGGTTCTGGAATCGCGCTGACCCGACTGACATTGGGACCAAGGACGAGATCATGCAGCACAGTCAAGGACAACAAGAGGCCCACCAACGTCAGCTTTATTGTTACGATCCCGGACCAAGAGGCGGGCTCCATGACATGGATGCCGCGTTGGGACAACAACATCGGGCCGGTGGTCAAGAGGATTGCGATCGCGATCCAGACGACCGGGCGAAATCGAAGCGCCGCGGATCTGAACAGAGCCATGAATTCCGGCGCCGCCTTCCGGCCTCGGACCAAGGGCGCCAAGACCAGGGATAGGAACATCATCCCGCCAACCCAGCTCACGGCGGCAAGGATATGCAACACAACAAAGGTCGAATACATGCCGCGGCATCATAATCGATCCGGCAGGAAAAATCGTCATGGGTCTGCTGTGACTTGTGAAGCCCTTGGGTCAATCCTGTTTCGTCAGTCATTGTTCTTAGAAAGACGTGAGATGAGCCGTTTCTCCCGACAACCATTGACTCCTGGCCGATATTATCGGTAGAGGAAGACATGACCCGCCATCGAATCGTTCTTGGGGTTCTCGCTATCGCGACGCTCGTGGGACTCTTATCGAGGCCGTCGATCGGAGCCGAAATAGAGGATTCACCATTCGGTCGCATTGCCGCACTCGCCAGCGGTTCGCCCATAATGACGGTGGCCGAGGGGGTGTTTCTCATGGGAACCGCGAGGACCACCCACACATCTTTCAGTCTCGAGTTTCCCTACGACGACACCGAACAGCCGCAGCGCCGAGTGTGGCTTGACCGTTTTGATATCGATCGAGATGAGGTCAGCCTTGGAGAATTCCTGTTGTGGTTGCAGCAACAGCACCGTCCTATTCCTGAAGAAATACGCAAGCTGATCGATCACATGACGACCGTGCACGCCGTCTCACCGGCCACACTGACCCGTTGGCCGGCACTCTACGTCACATGGGCGGAGGCTTCGGATTTCTGTCGCGCACGAGGCAAGCGCCTCCCGACCGAAGCCGAATGGGAAAAAGCGGCACGGGGTGATCACGGCAATCTTTTTCCATGGGGACAACGACCTCCCGTATCGGGGTTGGCCATGTTCGGGCAGTACCATGTCCACGAGATTCCGATCGTGGCCGCTGTTGAGAGCGGCGAGGGGGGCCGCAGTCCTTATGGCCTGCGCCATATGGCCGGGAATGCCGCCGAGTGGGTCGAAGATTGGTTTGGGATCGATTACTATGCGACGATGCCTGACCGCAATCCGCGCGGAATTGGTCAGGGACGCTATAAGGTGGTGCGGGGTGGATCGTGGAAGAGCGCACCGGTGTTACTCCGCACGGCCACGCGAAGCGGAGCCGCACCGAACCAGCGGGCATCGACCATCGGATTTCGCTGTGCGGGACCCGTGTAATAACACACACAATAGCTAACGTGAGTTTCGGCGTATGAAGACTCGAACCATCTGGTTATGCTTCTTGGTTGCGTTTGTATTGGTGATGGGTGTCGGTGTGTGGGCCGAAACCATTTCGGCCGGAGTGTTCGAACGCGAAGAACGAGGCTGGAAACTCTACACGAATGCCCGTTTCGGTTTTGCCGTCCGTTATCCTGACGACTGGCGCCTTGGCAACCCGCTGCCTGATGGAACCGGCGTGACGCTCTACCCCCCCATCGAGCACAGCCTCGTCGCCTTATCCGGTCACATGAATGTGGTGGGCGGCAGCAGCCAAGACGGACGGCAGACGCTCAATGAATTCGCCGCGGCTCATCGCCGCATCATCACAGAGCTCTATGGCAAGAGAAACATTCCCGTACGGTGGCGGCAAGACCAGGAGAGGTCACTGGCAGGATTCCCGGGGAAGCAATTGATCTTCACGTATAAGGACGACAAACAGGGCGAGATGATCGAACATCACATCTTCTCCCTCGGCCGCAACGAAGGACGGGGTGTTCGGGTGAAGGTGCCGCTCCTCTCGGAAGATCGCTTACTGCCGACGATCAAAAAGATGTTGGAAACGTATCAGCCTGGGCGCGACCAGAACGAAGTCAGCCCGCTCAAGCCGCAATCGGAACCATCGCCGATGGCGCCATGATGATGCGCGCGACGTCCTCCACTACTTGTTTTCAAACAACAGATCGAGCGAGACCGTCTCATTCGGTTTCACGGTGATATCCCGCTCTTGGATTCCCAAAATCGGGTGCCAGGCCTTGATGTGGTGCGTGCCGGCAGGAAGATCTTGAATGGCGAATGAGCCCTCGAGATCCGTCACCGCATAATAAGGATTGTCGATGGCATAGCCCCAGTTCTGCATGTAGGGATGCCGGCCACACTGCATGGTAAAGACTTTTCGTCCTTTCACTAATTGCACCACATCCGTCGTCCCGCTGACTTGGAGCGCCGGGCGATGGAGGACGATATCGACTCCGGCCTGGTCATAGGCGTAGCCTTGAATATCGTGCGCGACCGGATCCCGATTGACGACTGTGACTTGGCGCTTATCGCTGACCACGGTCACGAATGGGAGGAACTGACAAATATTCGCTTCCATCTGGGCATCCGTGAAGGTGAAGGGCTTCCCTCGCTCGATCCCCTCCACGATTACGACCACATCCTTGAGTCCGCCTTCTCCTCCGATGTTGACCTCCTTCAAGAATCGGCGTCCCTTTCCGTCCGAGAGCGCTCCGCAAAACATCTCGTCGGCATAGCGCCGCAGCTCAAATTCCTTCGGAGGCGGAACCGTTCCTGCAAACATCACCTTCCCCCGGACCGTCGCACCCTCGGTTACGGTTCCTGACTCATAGGATCCGGCGTCGGCCCGGAGCCCCAAGGTCAACATGGCCGACAGGCAACCCACGGTCCACACTCCAACATGCATCGCGTGTTTCATGTTTCCTCCGGTCACGCTCATTGCGGCGTGCCTGCTGACGGATTCGCATTATCCAGTCGTCGCGGAAGCTCGAAGAGAAATGGAGACTGCTGAGTGAAAATCAACCGGCGAAACTCCTCTGACCACTTCCCCTGTTTGCTCACCGTCTTGACTGGAAACCGCTCCGCCTTGGTCACCCACCGATAATATTGACGAGTTTCACCCTTTTCGGTCACCGTGACCTCGAACAACTCGGTAGGGCGGCCGTCCAGCATCTCATCACCCACGAACTCGCGCAAGACTTCCCCTTCCATCTTCTCAGAGACCGTCAACAAATGGCTGGTGGCTATC
>CAZNBG010000024.1:0-15888 GCA_964570915.1 uncultured Nitrospira sp.
AAATCTTGAACGAATGCAATCCGACCTGTCGTAGACATTCGATCATCAGCATCACGATTTCGTAATCGGCGGAGGGATCATCGGCCCCGATCAGTTCGGCTCCGACCTGAAAGATTTCTCGATCGCGGCCGACATGCTCCGGTTCATAGCGAAAAACAGTGGCTCGGTACGACAACCGCAGCGGCAAATGCGCCCCCACCATACCCATGGCCACAGTACGGGCGATCTGTGCAGTCACATCGGGCCGCAACAACATAATGCGGCCGGTTGTCCGGTCGACGATCTTATAACAGTTCTCCAATAGCGCGGGTTCGAGTCCCGGCGCGAGGACGTCGAGATATTCGAATGTTGGAAGGATAATCTCGTCGTATCCATATCGATTGAAATACGCGAGCAATTCAGATTCGAGATGCCTGACATGGCGAGCGGCCTCTGGAAGGATAGTTGCCATCCCGAGCGGAACCAGGGAGTGCTCGCGCAAAGAAGGAAACTGCCCCGAAGTACTCTTGAGCATCGGAGGAGCTGAGGGCATAACAACCTGGTGGCGAGAATGATTATGAAAGGTTTGCGACCTTCACCGAGAGAATGTTCGAGCTGGCCTTAATATGGTTCAATACCGTCGTTGGGAATTCCGTATCGGAACCGATGATCAAGAGCGCATCCCCGCCCCGTTTTTCCAATGCACACTGCATTCGCACGATGTTGATACCCTGATCGCCCAAGACGTTCCCGACCGTGCCGATGACTCCAGGGCGATCGACGTTGTGGATAAACAACATATGCCCTTCGGGCACGACTTCGACCTTGAATTGGTCGATCTCCGTGATCCGGGCTTCTTTCTTGTGATACAGCGTCCCCGCTACCTGGTGTGAGAGCTTCCCGGCTTCGACCCGAACCCGGATCAGACTCGTGAAGTCTCCGGCATCCGTACTCTTCACTTCCTTGACTTCGATGCCTCGCTCCTTCGCCACAATGGGCGCGTTCACGTAGTTGACAGGATGTTCCATAATCGGACCGAGCAGGCCTTTCAAGACGGCAATTGTCAACGGCGCGATCGATAGTATGGCGACTTCTCCGCTGTATTCCACTGTGACTCGCTCGATGCCCCCTTGAACGAGTTGCGTCTGGAGCGAGCCGAGCTTTTCAGCCAGCGTAAGAAAGGGTTGCAGGCGAGGCAACAATTCCGGAGCGACTGAAGGAATATTGACGGCGCCTTTCGCCACCCCCTTGGTAAAGTAGTCCACTATCTGTTCCGCAATCCCGATCGCGACGTTTTCTTGCGCCTCCGTCGTTTGCGCCCCGATATGCGGGGTGCAGATGAAATTGTCCAGAGCCAGTAAGGGGTTGTCCTGCTTGACCGGCTCCTCCTCAAAGACATCGAACGCGGCAGCGGCGACACGTTTTGTTTTCAAAGCCTCGCACAAATCGCTCTCGTTGATGATGCCACCGCGGGCACAGTTGACGATCAGCACACCGGGCTTCATCTTGGCGATCGCCTGCGCATTGATGGTCCATCGTGTTTTCGGTGTGGCGGGCGTATGGAAAGAAATAATGTCGGCTCTTAGGAACAGGTGGTCGGGATCCAACAGCGTCATGCCCATTCGTTCGGCCCGATCGGGCGTCAAGTAGGGATCAAACGCGCCGACGCTCATGCCGATACCCTGCGCCATTTTGGTCAGATGACTACCGATCTGTCCGGCGCCGATGATGCCGAGTACTTTGTTGTAGAGCTCGACGCCCATGAACTTGTCTTTCTCCCATTTCCCTGCCTTTACCGACGCGGTGGCTTGGGGAATACGCCGACTCATGGCGCAAATCATTGACATCGTATGCTCGGCGGTGGTGACGGTATTGCCGCCAGGGGTATTCATGACGACGATGCCTCGACGGGTCGCAGCCGGGGTATCGACATTATCCAGACCCGACCCAGCTCTTCCGACCACCTTGAGATTCTCAGCTGCAGCAATGAGTTCCGCCGTGACCTTGGTGCCGGATCGCACGATCAGTCCGTCGGCGTCTTTGATCTCTTTGAACAGCTCATCTTTTGGCATCTTGGACTTCACCACGACGGTAAATCCGGCCTTCTCAAGCGCCTCGACACCCTGTTTCGACAAGCTGTCGCTGATCAAGATTTTCATTCCCGCTGCAGTCATGGAGACCCTCGCGATGGTTACTTTGCCAATAAGATTTCTTGAGCTTTTCCGACACCGCTCCCGAGTTTGACTGAATGGCCAAGCCCCTTCAGGACCATTTCAGTCGCGGCTAACGCGGCGATCACGTCAAACGTATCTGCATACCCCATATGAGACAGTCTGAAGATCTTCCCCTTGAGATGATCCTGTCCGCCGGCGGCGGTCATGCCGTATTGGACTCGTAGGTTCTTGTAGATAGCTTGCCCGTCGATTCCATCCGGGGCACACACCGCCGTGAGCGCATCGCTCGGCGATTCCTTTGGAAACAGCGTCAGCCCAGCAGCCTTCACTCCTTCACGCATGGCCTGTGCCAACCGACCCTGACGAACAAACATCTTGTCGAGTCCCTCCGCCTTCATCATTCGAAAGACCTCTTGAAGGCCAATGACGAGTGAGACGGTCGGCGTGAATGCAGTCTGGTTCTTGACTTGGTTTTCACGTTCCTTCTTGAAGTTAAAGTAAAAGGCGGCATTCTTGGCCTTGTCGGCCAAAGCCCAAGCTTTGTCACTGACACTCACAAACGCCATGCCAGGAGGAAGCATCAGAGCCTTCTGAGAGCCGGTAATAACAACATCAAGGCACCATGCGTCGGTCTTGATATCAAACACACCGAGAGCCGTAATGGCATCGACCACCAGAATGGTATTGTCATAGCCCTTGAGAATCTCACCCAGCGCCTTGACGTCGTGGGAAACCCCCGTCGACGTCTCGCTGGCCTGAACATACACCGCCTTGATCGAAGGATCTTTCTTGAGAGCATCGGCAACTTGTTGAGGATTGACCGCATGTCCCCATTCGACCTTGAGCTCGGTTGCCTGGACTCCGAAGGTCTTGCAGAGTTTACCCCAGCGCTCACCAAATTTGCCCCCGTTGACATAGAGGGCCTTGTCGCCGGGAGACAAAAAATTCGAGACTGCCCCTTCCATGCCACCGGTGCCGGAAGCGGCCAACATCAGCACATCATTTTGTGTTTGAAACAGCCATTTCAACCCTTCACGCACCTCAGCGAATATCGGATCGAACTCGGGTGCACGATGATGAATCATCGGACGAGCCATCGCCAGTAACACCTCCGGGGGTACGGGCGTCGGGCCAGGTGCCAAGAGATACCGCTTCAACATTGATCGATCCTCCTTCACGATGCCAATCTTGTGGGATGGTGCCTCGAAGAGGGGGTACGCTACCATCTGCGTCAGGAGACTGTCAAGGAATTGACCTGCACAACTGAAGGCGGCATCAGGATTTTCCCTCTAGTGAACCGATCGACACGGAGGCATCATCCGTCGCACCCATCGCCTTCCTTTGCTCCCCTCTTCGCATGCACGTAAGACACGCCTGACCTGTTCAATTTCTTGACAAGTATGCGATGGGTCGATAGGCTGGCTTCACGAATGCTGCCCATGATGTCGAAGTTGGCCAGACTGTGGAGTATAGGGGCGACGATTGTCGCCGTTCTTGTGATCAGCGCTGTCGCGTTCATGCTCCCGTGTGGGAGCTGGGCACAAGATGGTCTTCCTGCTGAAGCTGAATCCCCGCAGGAAGATGATGACGTGGATCCCAATCTGGTGCCGCTGGAGCCGGAGTTGACGGTCTCTCCTCCGGACCTCCCGTCTGCCGTGGATAAGCTTGAGCAACCTGAAGACACGGTCATTCAAGTGCCACCCATCACTGGGAGCACGGATCCTCAGGGCCCCACGTACAATATTCCGATCGTCATTGATCCCACGGTAGAAAGCCATATTCGTTTCTTTAATACGTCAATTCGAGGCCGGTTTGAGCAGTGGCTCCTGCGCCTCAGCCGCTATCGTCCGCTGGTCGAACACATCTTTGCCGAATTCGATCTTCCCAGCGATCTCGTGAATCTCTCCCTTGTTGAAAGCGGCTTCAACCCGTATGCGTATTCGCGAGCCAAGGCCACGGGGCCCTGGCAGTTTATGAAAGGGACCGGGAAGCTGTATGGATTGCGCATCGACCACTATGTAGATGAACGACGTGATCCCATTAAATCGACAGTCGCGGCGGCTCGCTATCTGCGGGATTTATACGACTTATTCGGGGCATGGCCCTTGGCAATGGCTGCCTACAATGCCGGGGAAGGGAAAGTGTTACGGGCTTTGCATAAGGCCCAGGCGGAATCCTTCTCAGAGATCTCAAGAACGAAACTGATACGGCTGGAGACGAAACAGTACGTTCCCCGGATCATGGCCGCCACGATCATTGCGCGGAACCTGGATCAATATGGGTTTAATCAAGATCCTGTCCCTCCGCATCAGTTCGAGGAAGTCGTCGTGACCCGACCGTTGCATTTCCGGGCTATCGCCAACGTCACCGGCATTCCGTACAGCGAGCTTCGGTTACTGAATCCGGAATTGCGGCGGGATGCCACGCCTCCGGACGACTTCGCGTATCATCTGAAGGTTCCAGTAGGAACGAGCGCCAAAGTCGTCGAACTCATCGACCGGGTCCCCACGTACAAGTTTCCTCCTCTCCGAGTTCAACCGCAGTACGTCAAGACTGATGCTGCGCGAAAATACCGGGTTCGCATGGGGGATACGCTGGAAAAAGTCTCTCGGCGGTTTCGCGTGCCTCTCAAAACTCTCAAAACCCTCAACCACCTTTCCAGTCCAACGATCAAGGCCGGCGAGCTTCTGATTATTGCTCGGTAGCAATGACGATTGAAGGGTGCGTTAGAGTTCTGCCGTGCAATCAGAGCAGATTGCGGTCTGTCTACGGCTTGGATGGCTTTGCAGAAGCGGCGGGAGCCGCAGCGGCCGGTATGGGCTCAGGAGTTTTCTTGGCCTCGATGACCTTCACCCGCATCGCAGCCTCACCCGTCAGGGGAGAATTTGGGTATGTCTTCATCAAATCTTGATAATGCTTCAAGGCTTCATCCGGTTTGGACCGATTTTCTTCGAGTCTGGCGACTTCAAAGAGGGCATAATCCCGATTCATCGCGCCGGGGATTTCGAGTATCGTCGAATAGGTCTTGGCTGCTTGATCAACATCCCCTTTCAGAAGGTACGCGTAGCCCAGTTTTTGATGGACCAGTCCGAGAAGCGAAATATTCGATCCATACGTGGAAATGAAGCGCTTATACGTCTCGATGGCTGAGTCGGGATCGTTAGACTGGAGGAAGGCATTCCCAAGACTGAACTGGGCCAGAGGGGCCGTTGGGGTTCGGGGATATTCCTCCAGTATCCTCTTGTACAGGACAATCGCCTCCTTGAGGTTAGCCGCTGCCTTCTGTGGATCGCTGCCCGGACGCGCGAAGAGATGCAGTGTGGCTTCTCGCTCAAGCTCTTGGGCCTTGCTGGCATTTTGTGCGTCGTACCAGAACACTCCCCAGAGACCTCCAGCGGTGAAGAGCACAAGAACGAATCCAACGACGAGTGACCATCGATAGTTCATCAGCCCGACCACCCAGTGCTCCAGTCCACTCACGAGGTGCGCTTCATCTACCGGCAATGTTCGAGGCGGCACTTTAATTCGGTACGTCATCGGGACCCTTACAATGGATTCTTAACCGAAAACCGGCTTTCTGCTCCAGAACCGTTGCTTTATACTAAGGATGCATGACCTTGTCAATGCAGTCGGCGGAAGCGCATCACACGAAACTACCACGGCAATCGTTTAAGGACCTTTCAACGCGATATGTTTCGGACAAAACTCCAACAGCTTGCAGACCAGTCACTCTTGCGCAGGTTGTCGCCATTGGAATCAGCCACAGGTCCAACCGTCCGATATGCCGGACGCGAGATCATTTTGCTTTCCTCCAATGACTATCTGGGACTCTCCACACATCCTGACGTGATACGCGCCGCAATAGAGGCCACCGAACAGTATGGCGTCGGGTCCGGAGCCGCGCGCTTGGTCAGCGGAACTCTTCCCCCCCATGCGCGCCTCGAAGCCGCTCTCGCGACTTTCAAAGGGACGGACGCCGCCCTCCTCTTTGGAGCCGGGTATCTCGCGAACCTCGGTGTGATTCCCAACCTAGTCGCGCGCGGCGGTCTCATCTTGGCGGATCGCTTGTGCCATGCCAGCCTGATCGATGGCTGCCGCTTGAGCCATGCGGATTTTCGGGTATTCCGCCACCTCGACTGCGCTCATGTCGAGTCCCTGCTTCGACGGCAAACCACGAATCGCCCCACGCTCATCATTACGGAGGGGCTGTTCAGCATGGATGGCGACCTTGCCCCGTTGCCCGACCTAGCATCACTGGCCGAGCGATACGGCGCAAGATTGTATGTCGACGATGCCCATGGGACCGGCATCATGGGGCCGACCGGTCGTGGCACGATCGAACATTTCGGCCTAGGACAACGGATCCCCTTTCACATGGGGACACTCAGCAAGGCGCTCGGCACCTATGGCGCATACGTGGTTGGGCCACATGACGTCGTTCAGTACCTGATCAACACGGTCCGTCCGTTCATTTTTACGACGGCTCCTCCTCCGGCCGTCGCGGCGGCCGCTTGTGCGGCGTTGGATGTCATTCAACACGAGCCGCAACGTCGCGCGCGGCTGTGGGCTAATCGACAACGGTTGTTCATTGGACTACGCAACCTCGGTTTTCAGATGACACAGACTGTCGGTCCCATTCTGCCTGTTCTGGTGGGTGACGCGGCCAATGCGTCCGCGCTGGCCGAACAATTGCTCGCTCACGGAATCTATGCCCCCGCTATTCGGCCACCGACGGTTCCGGACGGAACCAGCCGCATACGACTCACGGTGACATCGGAGCATACCGCCGATCAGATCGACGAAGCCCTTCGCGTGCTGGACATCACGGGCCGCGCGACCGGGCTTCTCTAGTCTTCCTCTCAGGCGGTTCGCACCTTCCGGCTATTTTCTTGCTTTCCGGGCTTGCTATGGCATGATGCACGAAAGATTTCCATCTGATGCTTCATCCATAATTGCGAAGGATTTCGGGCCATGGATATTTCCAAGCTCCTCACGTTCTCCGTCAAGGAAGGCGCCTCCGACTGTCATATCAGCGCCGCAGAACCTCCCATGATTCGTATTCACGGCGATCTGAAAAAGCTCGATCACCCACCCCTCACTCCCGATGAAACGCACGCGCTCATCTACGACATGATGAATGATTCGCAGCGAAAGAACTTCGAGGAAAAGCGGGAGTGTGACTTTTCCTTTGAGCTTGGCGACATCGCCCGTTTCCGTGTCAACGTCTTCGTCCAACAGCGGGGATTGGGCGCGGTCTTTCGGAACATTCCGACCACGATTCTTCCCTTGGAAAAGCTGGGGATGCCGCCGATTCTTCGGCAGCTCTGCGACAAGGAAAAAGGGTTGATCTTGGTCACCGGACCCACCGGATCCGGAAAGTCCACCACACTGGCGGCCATGGTGGACTACCTGAACCATACGTTCGAAGGCCACATCATCACCATCGAAGATCCGATCGAGTTCGTCCACAAATCCAAGAAGTGCTTGGTCAATCAACGAGAACTCGGTGTCCACACCTTGTCTTTCGCCAACGCCCTGAAGTCGGCGCTACGCGAAGACCCCGACATCGTGTTGGTGGGCGAAATGCGGGATTTGGAGACGATTCAGCTTGCCCTGACTGCGGCGGAAACCGGACACTTGGTCTTCGGTACGCTCCACACGTCGAGCGCTCCCAAGACAATCGACCGTATCATCGACGCGTTCCCCCCGGCGCAGCAGGCTCAAATCAGAACGCAGCTTTCAGAGGCATTGGAGGCCGTCCTCAAACAGACGCTGTTGAAGAAGAAAGCAGGCGGGCGTGTCGCCGCGCTGGAGATCATGGTGGCGACGACCGCCGTCCGCAATCTGATCCGTGAGGCCAAGCTACACCAGATTCCCGGGATCATGCAGGCAAGCCAAAAGGACGGCATGCAAACGATGGACATGGCGCTGGTTGATCTCGCGACGCGCGGTGTGGTGCACAAAGCCGAAGCTCAATCGCGCAGCATGAATCCCAACCTTTTCGGTCCATCGGTCGCCGCCTAGAAGCAGGGACCAAGACGGAATCTCACAATGGAAGTTCGGAGTCTGTTAAAGGTGATGGTGGACCGTGAAGCGTCGGACTTGTATTTGACCGTCGACGCACCGCCGATTTACCGAATCCATGGGGCCACCCAGCAAACCGATGCGCCACCGTTCAGCAACGAACAGCTCGAAGCCCTGGCATTGGCTCTCATGCGTGGTCAGCAACGGAGCGAATTTGAAGAGAAGATGGAGATGAATCTGGCGCTCTACTATAAGGAATTGGGCCGTTTCCGCGTCAACATCTTCAGACAAAAGGGCAACGTTGGCCTCGTCTTTCGCCATATCAAAGCCGAGATCCAGACCGTCGAGCAGTTGCAACTTCCTTCGATCATCAAAGATATCGCCATGACGAAGCGTGGGCTGGTGCTGGTCGTCGGCGCCACCGGTTCAGGTAAGTCGACCTCGCTGGCGGCCATGATCGATCACCGGAACTCCATCCACCCCGGCCATATCATCACGGTCGAAGATCCGATCGAGTTCGTGCACCAGCACAAGAAGTCGATCATCACCCAACGCGAAGTCGGGTTCGACACCTTGAATTTTCAGAACGCGTTGAAGAACACCCTGCGCCAGGCGCCCGACGTGATCCTCATCGGCGAGGTTCGAGATACGGAAACGATGGAAGCCGCGATTACGTTCGCGGAAACCGGGCATCTGTGCATCGGAACCCTGCACTCGAATAATGCCAACCAAGCGATCGAACGCATCATGAATTTTTTCCCTGTTGAACGTCACGCCCAGATCTATCTGCAACTATCCCTGAATTTGCGGGCGATTATCTCACAACGCCTCATTCCATCCGTCGACGGCAAACGAGTTCCAGCATTGGAAATCATGCTCGACACGCCGCGTATCAAGGATTTGATCAAGAAAGCCGAGGTCGATACGTTGAAAGAGGCGATGGAACAAGGGGTCGATGAAGGCTGCCAGACGTTTGATCACGTGTTGTTCCAGTTGTACAAGGTCAATAAAATCAGCCTCGAACAGGCGTTGATCAATGCTGACAGCGCGAACAACCTTCGCTTGAAAATCAAGCTCGAGGGGTTGAAAGGCGATGATGCCGTGAACGCCCTGCTCGATAAACATATGGACAGCCACGGGACGGATGCCTTCAAGATTCAAGGCGGCGCTTCTGGAAACGTGACTCCGATTCGCAAACGGTAGCCCCAGCTCTTACCGTCGCAGGTCCGAACTCTCTACGGTCTGACCTTCAAGATACGACGCGATCTTCTCGAGAGCCAGGGCACTCAGCCTGGATCCGTACCAGGTCGGCATCGTATGTTCGGGATAGCCACGTACCACAAATCGTTGCGGATCGAGCACAGACTCCACGATATACTCGTGCACCGTCTTCGCTTGCCCATGATACTCCAGATCGTTGAGCCGTTGCTGGCCGGTTGTGCCGAGGATCAAGGGCGGTCCGACTTGACCCTGTGCTCCGGGAATCCCGGGAATGATGTGGCACACCGAGCAACCGGGCCGCGTGAACATCTCGACGAGAGACTCGTCGCCCGTAACCAGCGGAATAGTTTCCAGTGTCAGTGTCGGATCGACAGACTGGCCGGGCATCGGGCGAGAGGCTGGAGGGTCGCGCAGTGCCCAAACCACCGACAGGAGAACCAGTGCGATGACCATCGAGACCACGATCTGTTCGCGAGACTGCCGCGTAGCTTTCCGGACTGTCGCTGAAGACTTCGTCGGATCCTGTTCACTACTCACAGAGCACCTGGGTACGTGATGGCTACGGAATATCGGCACGAAGAGAGAAGCGCTTATCTCTGCACATCCGCTGCACAGCGGAACCCGATTGTACGATCTTCAAAATCCGGCTCAGCCGAAAACCGAGCCGTCACCCGCAACGCAATCGGCAGGTCCGCCCAGGATCCGCCTCGCAGCACGCGCTTTTCTCCAGTCGCTGGGCCGGCTGGATTTCTGTCCGGACTCTGAGCATAGTACTCACGGGTATACCAATCCCCTACCCATTCGGCCGCATTCCCGGCCATGTGGGAAAGCCCATAGGGACTCCTGCCGCCGTTCGTTAGTCCATGGCGGACGCTCATCCCCTCAAGACCGCTTCCGACCGGAACCAGCGTAATGGCTTCACTCACCCATACCCCTCGATTGTAATTCGCGATATCCACGAATGGCTGCATGTCTCCCCATGGATAGCGCCGGCCATCGGTCCCCCGAGCAGCTTTCTCCCATTCCGCTTCCGTGGGAAGCCGTCTTCCGGCCCATTTGCAGTATGCCGCTGCGTCAGTCCACGACATTCCAACGGCAGGAAAATCCCTTTGGCTTCGGACCGCGTCATCATCCGACCTCGGCGGCACGTTGCGCCCGGCCGATTCAACGAACTTCTGAAAATGGCTGGCTGTGATTTCAAACTGATCGATGTAATAGGCGTCGAGTGTCACGCGATGTTCCGGTTTTTCATTCGGCAGTCCATCGTTGCTCCCCATCAGAAATGGTCCGGTCGGGATGAGAATCATCGGCGCCCCGTCCTTTCCTTTGGTTCTCTCAACAGGAGCATCGGCCTGTTGTCCATCTTCTGACATCGCGGCGGCAGCAAGACCGGCATCAACGAGACAGAACAGAAACAAGGCCACGAGGCATGCGTGAGTTCGCTTCAGCATATGAAATCTGGAAAGCGCGGCGGACAGGAGCCACGCATGACTGTTTCGCCCAAACAATAGCGCGCGATCGTCTAACATCGCGAAGGCTTCATGCCTTCGCTGCTCAATCTTGCGCTTCAGATAGACAGCTTCCCTTGAACAAATTTGAGGAGCTGATCAAGGCCCCCGGCTTCGATCTTGCCGTTGGGTGTCAGCTTGTCGACCAATTCCGGTAGGAGGCCGGCAAGCTGTGAACTGGCCGCACCAGAAGAGAGCCCAGCTTTGGCGGCCACTTGTTTGAGAAGGTCGCTTCCAAGGCCTTGTTCAACCTGACTGGGCGTGACCGGAAGATTGTTCCCTGTGCTCACCCATGAATTCACGATCTCCCCGAGACCATTCTTTTGAAAGGCTTGGACGAGGCCGTCTAATCCACCGATGCCGCCCTTTTGACTCAGCAGGCTGGTCAACGCCTGAAGGAGAGCATTCTGGCCGCCTTGCCCACCCATCATGCCGCTTGCTGCTTGCCCCAATTGATCCATCAATCCCATGACGAACTCCTTCTGTGTATGGGCAGTCAAATACCAGCAGGTATGTGAATCTGGTCATCTCTGGGATGAGGATGTAACACAGACGTGAGCGACAATCCAATGGACACGTGGGATACATTCTGGCCTGAGTTGAAAAACTACAATGCTGGTCGCGAATGTAAACAGCTGAGGATTGTGAAGGGCTACGCAGCCATCAAACATTTGGTATGATGATGGTCGGGAGGATCAATATGCGACCGAAGTCCTCATCCCTCAACAGGTTGTTGCTCGCAGGGTGGTTGTTCGTACTTCTCTGGACACCAAGTCTCCTTTCCGCCGAGATGTATGTTGCTGGATATGGGGGTGTAAACTTTGCCGACCGTATCAACAGCATTGCAGGCACAGGATCTCAGGCTGGAGTTCCTGGTCCGTTTGCCGACTTTGATCTCAAGAACTCAATCACTTACGGTGGCAAGATTGGATACTTCCCCGGACACAGCTGGTACGGAATTGAGGGAGAAGTCTTCCACACCACCCCGCACATCAAACAGCTGAATACTGATCCGGGTATCCATATGGGGGTGACCACTGTTGGAGTCAATTTTATTGCTCGGTATCCAGGCCGAACGTTTCAGCCCTACATTGGCGCCGGGGTAGGAGCGGCGATTGCCCGCATCGGCGATACACCGACGGTGCGGAGTGATACAGATGTGGCAGTGGCCTGGAATGTGTTGGCAGGGTTGCGCGCGTTCGTGACACCAAAAATTGCCGTATTTGGAGAATATAAGTACACCGGTGCGACGCTTGCATTCGATCAGGCATTCGGTGACTTAGGCGGCTTCAGCGGCAATTACAGAGCACAGCATATCCTGGGCGGGCTCTCGTATCACTTCTAGCGAAGGAGAATTCATGTCTCGTACTCCTGGGCTCACTCTCCTGATTGGTGGAGCGCTCATGCTCTCTGCCTGTGCAGAGTCACTTCATCAAGTCCAGCGCGATACGGAGCTCCTCGGGGTTCCGCTCGGACTGGAGAAGGAGATTGATACCAGCATCAGTTTTGGGGACCTGAAGACAGCCCCCGGTGACTATGTCGGGCGAACGGTCATGATCGGAGGGAAGGTCATTCGATCCAAACGGACGCAGGCGGGCACCGAAGTCGAAGTCATGCAGCTGCCGACGGCGAACGACGGGCCACAGACAGAAGATAGTCTTCAATCCGAAGGAAGATTCTTGGCGGTTCAACACGCGTTTCTTGATCCCGCCAGCCTACCGGAAGGCACACCCATCACCGTGATCGGTACCGTGACGGGTGAAACCACGAGACCGCTGGATGAGAGTGACTACACCTATCCCCTTCTCGAGGTGAAACACATCATCGATTGGAACAGTATCGCAGCACAGCAACCGAGGGGTAGACCTTACTATGCCCCTTACTATCCGCCCTATGGTTGGAGCGGGTTCGCTCCCTATGGCGGTTATTGGGGACCCTTTGGCGGCTATTGGGGAGGGCCTGGATTCTATGGATCACCTCGCTTTTTTATTCCAAGAGGGCCATCACAGTCACATCCTCCGCCCCCTCCGCGAAGCGTTCATCCGCGGCTCAGAGGCCGCTAGGAGTCGACATTCTGACTTTCTGTTATACAGTGCGGAGGGCCTGACTGAATGAAAAGGATGGATGCGCAGATCGGATATCTTCTATCTCGCCGTGAAGCTCTTGTGTTGATGGGGGCTGCTGGCGCCGGTTTGTTGATGGGAAGTCGACCAGACAAAGCACAGGCTGTTACCAGTTCATCTCGATCCCTTTGCATTGTTCGGCCAGAACAGACCGAGGGTCCGTATTTCGTTGACGAGCAATTGCATCGATCCGATATTCGCAGTGATCCGGCCAGCGGACAGGTGAAGCCCGGGACGCCGATGGCTTTGACCTTTCAGGTCATGCGCCTCAATGCCGGAACCTGTCTGCCGTTGCCAGACGCTCAGGTCGATATTTGGCACTGCGATGCCCTAGGAATCTATTCGGATGTACGGGATCCAAGCTTCAACACGCTCGGCCAGAAGTTTTTACGCGGATCCCAAATGACCGATGCGCAGGGAGAGGCGCGTTTTCTGACCATCTATCCGGGGTGGTATCCGATCAGAACCGTGCATATTCACTTTAAGATTCGTACGGCGACCGCGGCCTCCAAGGCCTTTGAGTTTACCTCGCAATTGTATTTCCCCGATGAGTTCACCGATCGTGCCTATGCGAGCCTCCCCTATTCTTCAAATGGTCCGCGCAAAGTCAAAAATCGCCATGATTTTATTTTTAGGCAGGGCGGCGAACAATGGATACTGGAGCCATCGGTGACAGACGGTGGATACTCGAGTACCTGTACGATTGCACTGAAGCTTCCTTGAAGAACTCGTTCTCACCCTCTTGACTCCGGTATCAAGCGTGAGCCAAGCTAAACCAGATCAATGGTGGCAGCCATGGATCCGAGGGTAGCTGCTTCTTTTCTCACCTATCGAAGTGTCTCTCGTTCGTCAGATTCTCTCGTCATACCCTTCACGTACAAGGTTTCTCTCTTCAATGCCAAGGAGGTTGCATCATGAAAACCTCGCTTATCTTTTTGACCCTCTGCATCGGTCTGTTGACTGCGCAGACGACGATTCTTGCCAATCCGGCAATGTTACCGAAACATCCCGGCTATCCAATGGGCAAAGCCGTTGATCCCGTGAAAGGGCAATCGCTGGCGAACGACCCTGGTCAAGTCAATGCGAAGAACGAAGAGGCGCTCGCCAATGCGGCGGTCATCGACGACAGTCACTCGAAACAAAGTCTCTTATTTAACCAGAACGACGAGCGACTAGTAGAAAAGCCTGGGGCAGGGCTACTACCCAAGGTGCAGGGACCGAATATCAAGATTGAGCCGCCGGTGAATGCGGCGACGAAAGTGGATGCGGCACCGTAGTGCGGTCTGCGGCGAAGAAGATTGGGAACGGAGGGGCCGGATCCTGAAAGCGTTGTCGTCAGGATTGGCCGGTTGAGGGTCGAGTCATCATTTGCAAGCGGAACGACCGTGACCTACCGGTTCGGTCTAAGGCGGGAGATAGGTTCGCCTTCTCGCGGTGCTCCTCGATTCGGTTCAACACCAGAGTTCTTTCTCAAGATCTTCCTGGCCCTTTTGAAACTTGTTCTTCTCTGTTTCGTTCTCCTTCTTTCTGGCCTGTTCCTGCTGCTCTTCTTTGAGCGATGCCACGTGCGCCGCTTTCATGGCATCGTCGGGCACCGTTATCCATGGCAAGCGGTATCCCGCATGTTTCAGGGCGAGTCTTCGTCGAGCACGACCGACAGTCTCGCCCTTGCGGACGAGCTTGCCGCGTATTCTCAAACGTGACTTTTGCGTGCATTGTCAGCCCACCATGTTACAGTTGGCTGTAGTTGCCCACGTCTGACACAGCCAACGCTCTCGATCATCATATGGAAGACCCAATTCTTCGACAATTTCAGGAGATCAGTGCGCTGCTCAATTCAAGTCTCGACCACGCCACCATTCGCAAACGTGCCATCGAAGCGGCGACGCTCCTGATGGATGCCGAAGCCGGTTCGCTCCTTCTTCTGGATGAAACGACGAACGAGTTATACTTTGATGTGGCCCACGGAGAGAAGGGCGAGGCCATCCAACGGGCTCGGCTACGCCAAGGACAAGGAATCGCATGGCACGTCGCGCGCACCGGGCAACCTATGATCGTCAATGACGTCCAGCATGACACCCGGTTCTTCCGTCATGTGGACCAGGTCAGTGGATTCGTGACGCGCAACATGGTGTGTGTCCCCGTGACGGCTCACGGGCATCTGCTCGGCGTGCTGCAGGCTATCAATCGCAACAATAGCAAGTTGTTCAGCGAGAACGACCTGCTGAACTTCATTGCGCTGGGCCACCAAGTCGGCATCGCGATCGAAAATGCAAATCTCTATGAGGAAATCCACCAGTTGTTCGAGGGCTTTATCTCCGCGAGCGTTCAAGCCATTGAAAGCCGGGATCCCACCACAAGCGGACACAGTCAACGCGTCGCGACCCTGACGTGCCGGCTGGCAGAGGCCGTCGGTCAGTCCGACTCCGGACGCTATGCCGGCATTCGCTTTAACGCGGATCAACTCCAGGAGCTTCGTTATGCCGCGGTGCTGCACGATTTCGGAAAGGTCGGCGTACGGGAGCACATTCTGCTGAAAGCGCGAAAACTCTATCCGCTGCAGCAGGAACTCATCAAATCGCGATTCGACTTCATCAAGCGGACGCTGGAAGCCGACACGCTACGGCGGAAGCTTGCAGTGCATGAAACCAAACACAACCGCAGCAAGCACACACTGTTGGCGCACTTGGATCGGCAGCTGGCAGAGCGTATGAAGGAAGTGGATGAACTGTACGCGTTTATTTTGACATGCAATCAGCCGATATCCATGGCTCCGGCACAAGCCGACAAACTCAAGGCGTTTGCCCAACGCCAATATCGTTCGTACGACGGGCCTCGCCCTTTTTTACTGGAAGATGA
>CAZNBG010000025.1:0-15865 GCA_964570915.1 uncultured Nitrospira sp.
TAAAAAGTCTGTCCGGGTCCAAGCGTCACCTGCTTTCCGTCCTTTACCTGCATGACCACGGCCCCTTCCAGTACATAGACAAAGACATGTGCATGATGTCGATGAATCGTATCCGAAGCACCCGGGGCATAGTCGACTGTAACGACAACCGCCTCTTTTCCGGCAAGGCCCTTCAACTCCTTTGTGATGAGAGGAGTGACCTGTGCCGATTCAGCCGACACGGAACCGGCCGCCATGAACAATCCGAACAATATGATCAGGGCGTTTCTCATCGCTTCACTCCTTTCATCCTTTTCCTCAGCGAAACCCCGTCACTTCATAGAATGAGGTTATAGACTTAGCGGTTTGATCGGTGCCATCACCGCCGCCGGATTGTTTTTCCACACCGACTCATCTGCATCCACATACAACTCCACCTCGTTCCCATCGGGATCTTTGAGATAGAGACTTTGGCTGATCGTGTGATCGCTCATGCCATCGATCGGAATTCCCGCCTGCTCGATCTCGCGCTTTACCCGACGCAGCTCGTCAAGGCCGTCTCCCACTTTGATCCCCATATGGTAGAACCCTCTGTGTTGCCCACTCGGCGGCCCGGGAGCATCACCGACCTGAATCAGCAGCAATTCGTGATGTGTCCGGCCAGATGTCAGCGCAGCGGCAGCCCCATTGAAGATCCGCCCGACTTCCTGGAAGCCCAATAAATCTCGGTAGAAGCTGAGCGACCGGTCTAGGTCTCTCACATAGAACACGACGTGGCCCAAATACTGTGCTTTCATATCCCCTCCTCGTGTGGAAGGTTCCAACGGGTGATGACGCGCGTTTCACGCTCGAAGCCGAGCACGCTGATCGAGGCGGTGCGGAGCACGAACAACCGCCCTGCGTCGGGTGGCAGACCAAGCCAGCACGCGGCAAGTATGCGTAGGATATGGGCATGCGCGAACAGCACCACATCCCCGTCGGCCGCCAATGCCCGCTGGATCACCCGTTGGGCACGCAACCCGACCTGCTCGATCGCCTCGCCCTGTGGGATAGAAGTAGACCAGATCGACCAGGCGGGCTGTTCCGACCTGATTTCCGACGTCGTTCTTCCCTCATAGACACCATAATTCCATTCGAGCAGCTCATCGGTCATCCTCGCCGCATCACCATAGCCGGCCAGGCGGCAGGTCTCGCGTGCCCGGCGCAGCGGGCTGCAGAGCACCAAGGCAAACCGCCGGCCGGCCAGCGATCGACCCAGCGCGGCGGCCTGACGCTCACCCGTCGGAGTCAGCGCGATGTCGGTCCGGCCCGTATGCCGCTTGGCCACGCTCCATTCGGTCTCGCCGTGCCGAATCATCCACAGTTCCTGGCGCAGCTCACTCATGTTTCGCCCTCACTGCCACCTCTCCTCTCAACGTGACCCTCGGTCTCCCTCTGCCTGGTCGGACATGAAATGATCGAAAGCTACATCTTCTTTTCCAATGCCCGGTTAAGATTGAACGCGGCACTGATCAGGGCCAAATGGGTGAAGGCTTGAGGAAAATTACCGAGCGCTTCCCCGCGAGTTCCAATTTCTTCGGCATACAGTCCCACGTGGTTGGCGTAGCCCAACATCCGTTCAAACAGGAAGCGTGCCTCTTCAAGTTTGGCTTGATCGACACGTCCTGCCCGCGCCAGGGCTTCCACCAGCCAAAACGTGCACATGTTGAAGGTTCCCTCTTTTCCATGCAGACCGTCTTCCCCCGTTTCGCTGTCGTACCGATACACCAATCCATCCGACATCAGTCCACCGAATTTCGGTGAGCGCATAATCGCCGCCAAGGTATCGAGCATCCTCGGATCGTTCGGCGAGAGAAAGAACACGAGCGGCATGATGAGATTCGAAGCGTCCAGCGAGTCGCTGTCGTAATGTTGAACGAACGCCCGACGCTTGGCATTCCATCCCTTTTGCATGATCTCCTCGTAAATCTGATCCCGAACGCGCAGCCAACGAGTGCGATCAGCAGGAAATGAGCGTTTGTCGGCCAGGCGAAGGCCCCGATCCATCGCTACCCAGCACATCAATTTGGAGTAGACGAACTGCCGGCGTCCGCCCCTGGTTTCCCAAATCCCTTCATCCGGTTGCTGCCAGTTGTCGCACAGCCAATCGAGCCGACGCTTGATTCTCATCCAGGTGTCGTGACCGATCGGCAACGCGTATTTGTTATAGAGGTATGCGGCGTCGAGCAGTTCGCCGTAGATATCCAGTTGCAACTGATTGTGCGCGCCGTTACCGATCCGGACAGGCTTTGCGCCGCAGTAGCCGTCCAGATGGTCGAGCGTGTGCTCTGTCAAGTCGTGACGGCCGTCGATTCCATACACGATTTGCAGTGAGCCATCCGCCTCGACCTCCTTGGCGCGCGCCGCCAGCCAATTCATGAAGCGGTCGGCTTCCTCCGTGAACCCGATCTTCAAAAAGCCATAGACGGTGAACGCCGCGTCGCGCATCCAGGTGTAGCGGTAGTCCCAATTGCGGACGCCGCCGGGGGTTTCGGGCAAACTGCAGGTCGGCGCGGCCACGATGGCGCCGGTCGGTTCGAACGTCAAGAGCTTTAGGCACAGTGCGGATCGATGGACCATTTCCCGCCATCGTCCGGTATAGGTGCATCGCGACAGCCAGCGGCGCCAATACTTCACGGTCTGCTCGAACAACTCATCGGCCTCCCCCGAAGACGGACAGGAACCGCAGCTTCCATCGGATTCGATGGGCCTGAGGACGAAGACGGCCGACTCACCCTCTTGCAGAACAAATACCGACCGGACTCCGCGATCATCCTGCACGAGGGGAATATCTGTGGCCAATCCCAGGCTGAGATCTGCTGAATCGAAGCCAGCCCCTTGCTTCGTTACCCGCGTACGATGAGGACTTCGAGCATAGTTGAAGGCCGGATGACAGCGGACTTGAAACGTCATACTCCCCTGCGTCACACGGACTCGCCGAATCAGATGATTCTGCCAAGGGGATTCCGAGGACAAGCCGGCCGGCATGAAGTCCAGAATCTCGGCGACGCCGTTTGCTGCATGGAAACGGGTCACCAGCACGTTGGTCTCCGGCCAGTAGAGCTGCTTCGGGGAGATGTCTGTGTCGACGGCGGTGATCTCGAACCGGCCGCCTTTCTCGTCGTCGAGAATGGCGGCAAACACGCTGGGTGAGTCGAAATGCGGAAAGCACAGCCAATCGATCGATCCGTTCAGACCGACCAGCGCCGCCGTCCGCATGTTGCCGATCAAGCCATAGTCTTTAATCGGAAGATATGCCATAGTCTTATGCCAACCTGTCTGCTGAACGTTGTGGAAGCTTCTGAGATGGCATTCATTCACTCCTTCGGTTTCTTCTTCGACGTAAAGGCAAGCCCGGTCTTCCGTACTTCCTGGTAAGGCAGGAGCCATACCAACGATTCATCGCTGAGATCCCCAACCTGAATACGATTGCCCCACGGATCCCGAAAGTCGCAGCGGAAATTCGGCTGGAGCTTCAGTTTGTATTTTTTAGTCAGCTTACGTCTCACCTCTTGAATCTGTTTCGCGTCGCGGACCATGAGGCCGAAATGCTTCGTGCGGTCCGGCTGAAGCGTATCCACTTCGAAAATGGCCATGAATTGGTGCTCGCCGAGTTTGCACCATGCGGCTCCCTCGCCGCCTCTCAACATTTTCAGACCGAACACATCCGAGTAGAACTTCACCGCTTTCTTGGCATCGGTGACTTCGATCACGACGTGATTGCAGCCATACACCTGCACCGCCATGACTACCCTCCTTATGGCCGAAAGAGCCTCAGGCGGCAACCTTACCTATCGGGCACCGCCGGATTCCAGTCATTACCCACGCAACCAGCTTGGCCCCATCTTGCAGAGCTCGCGATCATCCGCGATGCGGCTCGCCCTCCGCACGATCGACTTTTCCGCGTTGAAAGGCTGAAAGAAATATTTCAAGCGGTTGTGCGCCGGAAATTCCATAGGTTCCGCCAAAAACGAAGTACGGCACTCCGCGAATCCCCAACTCGTGACCAACAGACTCTTCGACTTTGACCTCTGCAACTCCGTCTTCGCTCGTGAGAAACTCGCCCGCTCGTAGCCCCGCTCGATCGGCCAACTCTACCAATGTCGACGGAGACCCGATATCGAGACCTTGTTCAAAATAGCCTTTGAAGAGCAGATCGACCACCGCGTCTTGGTGACCCTGCGTCCCGGAATACCAAATCAGCCGATGGGCCAAGAGGGTGTTCGGTGTTCTTGCAATCTTCTCAAAGGCAAACGGTATCTCTTCCTGGTTTCCAGCCTCCAACAAATGCTGTTCCATCTCCCTAAACCTCTCCAAGCTGCCGAACTTGGTGCGAAGGTAGACTGTTCGATCCATCCCGTTCTTTGGCATAGTCGGATTCAATTGAAACGGCTTCCATTTCACTTCCACCGGGGAGTCATCACCCCATTCCTTGAGCGCCCGTTCGAGCCGCCGCTTGCCGACATAACACCAGGGGCAGATGACATCGGAATACACCTCGATCCGGAGAGTCTGCTCGGTCACGATGCGTGTCCCACCTCTCTGATGACTGCAGTCCCTCTTGCCATGACAGGCTTTACACCATCCCCCGGAACGCGTCCGACAAGGTCATCGTCCCACGCACAAGCTTGCCGGGCTCCTCATACCTGATCGTCCCGTTCGAGAAGGCGGTGTACATTTCCTCGAATAAGTTCGCTGCCTCGTCAGAAAACCCAAACGATTTGAATGTCGGAACAACGGCACTTAAGGGCACAGGTTGGGCCCTCACGTTCTTCCCCAGAATTTGACCAAGCGCTGCAGCCACCTGACTCGGACTGTACTCTTCCGGACCGGCCATTTCCACGATCCGCTTGCCATACCCCCCAGCGATCAGTTGTTCCGCACCGACTCTGCCGATGTCTTTGGTCGAAATCATCGGAATCTTGATCTCAGATGCGAGGAACGTCGGCAGGATTCCCTCGGTCTTTGCCGCACCGATGACAGGCCCCCAGTTCTCCATAAAGTAGCCCGGGCGGAGAATGGTCAGACGTTTGGCGCTACAGCCGAGCACATGCTCGCCATAACTCGCGGTTCGAATCGGGCCAGTCGCCCCCGTGAGATGTCCACCGACTGACGACAGAAAGACAACATGTTCAACCCCACTTTGCTGAATAGCTTGTGCCACACGATCCACCCGCATTCGTCCTTCGGCCACCCAGGCCTCTGCACCATAATTTGGCGGTACCATCACATACACTCCCTTTGCTCCCTCCAGTCCCTTGCTCAACGCAGATACATCGTCGAGCGACGCAACGGCCACCTCTGCCCCTTTCGCTTTCCAGCCAGCGCCCTTCTCAACCGAGCGAACGACGACCCGCACCGGTTGTTTGTTGCTAAGCAATGTCTCCGCAACCGCTGATCCCGTATTTCCCGTGGCGCCGATTACAACAAACATCATGAACCCTCCTTTGCTTGCTAAGCAGTCACGCGATCCTACCTAATCATGCATCATGGCGTCGCGATATTGACCTAGAACGCGCCACACCACCCTGCCAAGAGCGACCGCATCTTCATGACAACAATGTCTTGGCAAATCGCGTTCCACTGCAACCGCGTACAGGTGAAAATCCCCGATGCTGCTGAAATTAGTGAGGATTGGTTGTGTTGGAACCACGATTTGAGAAAATGGAGAGGTCGCGGATCAGTGGCGAAGTAGCGGCACCGTGCCGAATGGTCGGCTCCCGTGGGAAATCATCTCAGCGGAAGACTCATCATGATGACTGTTGACTTTCGAGCGTGTCTGCCAATCCTGATCACAATCACCACATGGGTGTTTTTCCCACATTCAGAAGCCGCATCAGACGACGTACATCAGTCTTCACGGGTCGGAGCATTGAGACTTCCGCTCGTCGCTTCCGAACGGATTCCAATCGCCACAGTCTTAGCGCATCCGGACCGTTACGAGATGAGAGAGATCAGGTTGACCGGAACCGTCATGACGATTGAGACAGAGACCCTTACCAATAGACTGATCTGCGGACGAGCCCACGAGCGGACAGCGCTCACGGTGGAGGATGACAGTGGACAGATCGAGATTATCGATCAAGGAGCGTGTGGCAGGAATGTTAGTTCGCTGAAAGCGAGTATGCTGAAGGTGGGGCAACAGATCGATTTGCTGGTACTCATCGTCATTCCAGCTAGTTCTGCCTCTGCCGGTTCATCGTTGGAGGCAACAATTCGCTTTTTGGATCTGGCCCGAAACTAAAAACCATACCTCACATCGTTACACGTTACTCCCAACCGCTGACCTCATAGCCCTTTTCTTTCAGGCAGCGGGCGACGGCATCAGCGTACGGAGGATCTGGTTCGAGCGGTTTAAACGTCCCTCCAGCCAACCCAACGACCAGCCCCAGACCACTGCCGGCTGCAGCTCCAATTGCGATTCCCGCCAACCCGCCAACAATCCCGGCTGATGCACCGACCGCGCCGCCGAGGGTCAGACCAAGCACGGCACCGGTCGCGGCGTTCGCGCTTTGGTTCGTGCCGGCATGCAATCCGGTCGCTTCAACCTTCTTTCGGCAAGATTCAATCTCTTGTTGGGCCATCTGCCGGCCATACAAGTGGAGTTGCTTATTGGATCGTAGGATCGGTTGGGGGCCAGCGCAGGCGGTAAGGCTTATCAGCGCCACATACACCACGAGACGATGCCATGACCGATTGGCCACAAAAATCCCTTCGCGTGCGTTTGATCCTTTTCTTCACTTCTCACCCTTTAGAGGAAATGTCGAGGGTTTTTCGATTGCGCACATCGTCCCGTAGCTGCTCCCACTCTCTTCTTACCTTCTCTCGCAGAGGTGATGGGTGGGTGCTCCACTGCGCGCATTGTCCGAGCACATTCCTATCGTGCGCGGACAGCGAGCACGAGTGTTTACTCGTCCGGTCTATGCCTCTTCCCTCTCACTGCCACCCTGTCACTTCATATCCTTTCTCTTGCAAACACCGATTGACGAAATTTGTGTAGGCTTGATTGGGTTGCGAAGGACCGGCGGCATGGAACAAACCGGTCAGAAGGCCCCAGACCGCTCCGCTCGCGGCACCGATCATCGATCCCTGCCCCACTCCCCCGAAAATCGCTCCGCCCACTGCTCCGCTTGCGGCCCCGACTCCGGCTCCGACGGCCGTATTCGTCGCAACGCGCCCCCCCTTGCCTCCGCCGCCCTCTTCCGCTCCGGCCGACTCTGCCAATTGCCGACAGGCTTCGATATCATGCTCCGCAGCTTCCTTTCCAATTTTCTCCAGATGCGCGTTGGGATAGAGCACTGGGCGTGCGCTGGAACAAGCCGAGAGCATCAACACGGCGACAGCGGCGCTTATTTGTACTGCGCGCATATCTGCTATTCCCCTTTCCCACTCCGTGGGAGCAATCGAGCCAACAACACCTGAGCCGGAACCCCTTTCACACACAGTCGTTTATGCCGAGACTCGGCTCCCGCATAAACACGCACATTCGCACGAGGGATTGCACAGCGATCGGCAATGAAACGGATCAGTTCCTCGTTGGCAGCGCCGTCAATTGGGCGAGCGGCCAGACGGATCTTCACGGCATCGCCGTGAATGCCGACACACTCCGTACGCGAAGCGTTGGGTTGGACATGCACGGTCAGGAGCGCACCGCCCTCACTGTCCCGTACGATGACAGGCAGAGACTCCACAAGAATCGAGGGATTCAAAAGATGGCTTTGACCAATTCCAGTATGGCGCGGTGCATGTCCGCATCATCGGTAATCGGACGCGCAACGGCGACATCACAGGCCCGTTCCGGTGGCACGCCTTGCTTGATCAGGGTGCCGGCATAGATCAAGAGTCTGGTGCTGACTCCCTCCTCCAGCCCGTGATTTCTGAGGTTGCGTACTTTTCCGCCAAGCTTGACGAGATTCCCGGCAATGACACGCTCTACACCCGCTTCACGCTGAATCACCATCGTTTCAACGTCGGGGGAGGGGTAGTCAAATTCGATCGCCATAAATCGTTGTTTCGTGCTTTGTTTCAGGTCTTTGAGAACGCTTTGATACCCGGGGTTGTAGGAAATCACTAGCATGAAATCGTCGGCAGCCTCCACGATTTGGCCTTTTTTCTCGATCGGGAGCACTCGCCGGTCATCGCTCAGGGGATGAATGATGACGGTGGTGTCCTTTCGGGCCTCGACCACCTCGTCAAGATAGACAATGGCCCCATGCTTTACGCCGATGGTCAGCGGTCCATCCATCCATACCGTCTCCTGCCCCTTGAGAAGATAGCGGCCGACCAAGTCGGACGCCGTGAGATCCTCGTGACACGCAACCGTGATCAGCGGTCGACCAAGCGTATAGGCCATGTATTGGACAAAACGGGTTTTCCCACAACCGGTTGGCCCCTTGAGCATGACCGGTAGCTTTTTCTTGGCCGCAATGGCGAACAGACCAATCTCTCCGGAGACCTCGGCATAAAACGGCTCCTGTAGGATACGGTAGTGTGCGACATCAATTTCGCGCATCGGGTGCATCACTGCCTCATTCCTGGTCGCGACGTGAACTGGGTCCAACTGACCGCGCAGGCTTCAAACACCGCCACAATAAACGGAATAAACCGCGGAGATCAAGCGATGGGGAATTCCGTGGCCATCTACGCAACCTTTTTCCCGTCGAGGACTTCACGAACTTTTTGTGCGAGGACATTCGGGGTGAACGGCTTTTGGAGAAACGCCGTGTCTCGTTTCACTCCTCCTTGTGCGAACACCGGATGGTCAGGATATCCCGACATGTACATCACTTTGATTTCGGGCCGCACAACTGTCAGCTTTTCCGCGACCTCAGGCCCGCTCATCTGCGGCATTGCAACATCGGTCAGCAGCAAATGAATGGGGCCCATGTGTTTCGCACCGGTCAGGAGCGCTTCGATTCCGTGACGCGCCACCAAGACCTCATACCCGTTTAGGCGTAGGGCATCCTGTACAAGCCCACGAACCGATGGATCGTCCTCGACGACCAGGATCGTTTCTCGCCCGATGGCCCGGCCTACGTTTCCGTTGCCAACCGGCACGGCCTGCACGGCCTCTTCGACTCTTGGGAAAAAGATCTTGCAGGTGGTTCCCCCTCCCAATTTGCTTTCAATCCCGATCGTTCCACCGCTTTGCTTCACGATACCGTACACGGTAGACAATCCGAGCCCCGTCCCCTTTCCCTTTTCTTTCGTGGTAAAGAAGGGTTCAAATAAATGTGATTGGGTTTCATCGCTCATGCCATGCCCTGTATCCCTGATCGCCAAGAGCACGTAGGGTCCCTGGTCGAGCATCATCGTTTCGCGCCGAGGGCCTTTCCCGATCGTGACGTTCCGGGTCTCGATGGTCACCTTGCCTCCCATAGGCATGGCATCCCGAGCGTTGACGGCAAGATTCATGATCACTTGCTCGATCTGCCCTGGATCGGCCTTGATCGATCCCAACTTCGCTTGGAGGTCGGCGCACAGTTCAATGATGTCCTCACCCAACAATCGCCGGAGCATCCCATCCATGTTCATGACAATTGCGTTCAGGTCCACCACCTTGGTGGCCACGAATTGCCGGCGGCTGAAGGCCAGCAGCTGGCTGGTGAGGCCGGCAGCCCGATCAGCGGCTTTTTTCACCTCTTCCATTTCACGTCGCGAGGCATCGCCCTGCGCCAAGCGGCTGAGGATCAACTCGCTATATCCACGGATCACGGTCAGCAGATTGTTAAAGTCATGGGCGACGCCGCCGGCGAGCCGTCCCACAGCCTCCATTTTCTGCGCCTGGCGTAATTGTGCCTCGGTCTGGCGTAACGCCTCCTCGGCTCTGGTGCGTTCCCCGAATTGCCCGATCTTGAGGGCGACATCGGCGATCATGCTCAACAGCTCCCCATCCGGCTCGCGTATCTGATGGCTGAAGAATTCAATGACGCCCTCGATCTCACCGCCGATACGAATTGGAAACCCAAAGGCTCCATGGAGCCCCGTCTTGGCCGCCAGATCCGCGCGAACAAAGGTGGGATCAAGCGCGACATCTCTGATCCACACCGGCCGTCCGCATTCCCAAATCCGACCCGGCAACCCCGTCCCGGGCTTAAAGCTCTGACACTGGTCCATCGCCAGGAACTCGTCGGCAGCGATCGCCCCTGTTTGCCAATGATGAAGACACCGTAATGTCCCCGTGTGTTTGTCCACCCGCCAAAAAACACCCAGATCCCATTCAAGACTCTCTCCAACAGCTTCAATGATTCTCGGCACCGCTTCCTCCATCGTCACGGCCTCGGAGAGGACGCGTGTGACCGCATACTGCGAGGCGAGGCGACGTTCAGCCCAGCGGCGGTCCGTGATATCGCGGACGAAGGCGCTGAACATATACGTTTCGCCGATGCGCGCCGGCGAAACGGCGAGTTCGACCGGAAACTCGCGACCATCCTGGTGCCGAGCCGCAATCTCAATCCGCCGATTCAGCACAGGACCGACTCCGCCCCTGAGATACTCCCGGATCCCTTGGGCATGGGCCTTTCGATCACGCTCAGGGATGATGGTGTCTGAGAGCAATTTCCCGAGCGCTTCGTCACGGGTCCACCCAAAGATAGCCGTGGCCTGGGCGTTCCACTCCGTCACGATCCCGGCCGCATCGATGGTGATCACTCCGTCGAGCGCGGTATCGACAATCGCTCGATTCCGTTCCTCACTTTGCCGCAACGCCGCTTCCGCGGCTCTCGCCCATGCACTTTCCTGTTGGGCTTGGCGATATTCTGCGCGCAATCGGGATGTCGTCCACAGCAGGAACACGACCAATGCCAACCAGACGATGATCCCAACCGTCCCAACCTTCCACAGCACGGATCGGATCGGGTGGAGTACATCGTCGCGATCCATCCGCATCAACACCGTCCAGTTGAGGCCGGGGAAATCCCTGAACCCCTTAGACGAGGCAAAGCCGGTGACGGCCCGCACATGTCGCCGCAGATGATCTTCTTCGAGAAATCCCGTCCGGCCATCCCGGCTCACCAAGACGGAGGGTAGTCCCATCTCCCGCAGATTCACGTTGCCCTTGTATGCCATGTCGGAATCCACGAAGGCGTCACCGTGCCGGGTAATCATCTGATATTCCACCGACCCCACAAACCCTGCACGGAGTTCCAGGGATCGAATGGTCCTGAGGGCGATCTCTTCGACGGTGGTCACTGCGATCCGGCTGATCACCACGCCCAAGAAGTTGCCATCCGTGTCGAGCATCGGCGCGGTGAAGGCTACTGTTTCGATCCCATTGTCCCCCTGATGGCCCCCGACATCATCGGCCACAATGTTCCGATCAATCCGAGCCGACTGGAACCACTCGTTCTTGCTGAAATCTTGCCCGACCAGTGAGTTTTCCGTCGAAGCCGTCAGGATACCGCGCTGGTTTGTCACCCCCAACCAGGCATAGACCGGGACATAGCTCAATTTGATCGACTTGAGATAGTTGGTCAGATAGGGCTGGTCGGTGACATGATTAGCCAGCGCCCGGGCTATCATCAGAGTATCGCCGTAGCGCTCGTATAGCAGCTGATCCAGTTTGTCAGACACACAGGCAGCCGCAAGCATCAGCTCTTCTCCGGACGCGGCGACGAGACGACGCTCGACGGTGCCGAGGAGAATGATGCCGTTCGCCAGCGCGAACACACTGATCCAGATGATCAGAAACGTGAGCCAGCTATAGCGGCGAGGCGTGCCGCCCGCTTCTGCCTCCACGTGCACATCCGACGGCGATGTCATCGTAAAAAATCCGTGATAGTCCAGTTTTCGATGATCGCCATGGGGCGATACCCCAGCTTGGCCTTGCGCAGACCGGGAAGGCCTGCATCGTCCATGGCATTGATATAGACTGCACCGTGGGCCATCGCAGTCCGACAGGTTTCGCGGAAGACCCATTGAGCCAGACCCGGAATCGAACGATCCGCGACCTCCAATAAAATGGCCCAGGTTTGAGGAGTCAGCCAGTAACCGAAGGTATAGGCCGCAATGTCATTGTTGACTTTGACCACTGTACCCGACAGTCCAATCTGCCTGTGTTCTCGAAAGACATGGGTATGGGCGGCTTCAGCGTCCTCTAACAGCAGCTTCCCCATGAGATCGAGATTTCCCTGATGCTTCTGCTCTGCCCATCGTCGATACAGGAGCGCGCACTCACCCTCATAGTCGGCACGATACGGTTCGATCGCGATGGCAGCGTCTCGGTCCGCTCGATTACAGAGGGCCCGTTGGGATTTATAATGGTCTCCTGCCAATGCAGTCAGAGCCGCAGCGGAGTACAAATAATCCCCGTCTTTGCGCCGAAACTGAACCCCATCACGCTCCAATAGGCGTTTTTGTGACTCAGTCACGTTGTCGATTCGACTCACCGCCGAACGCCCGTTCCACTGACGCATCACTGCAAAGGCGTGATCGACCGCTTGATCCAAAGGGCCAGGCCCGAGCGGGGGCAGCGGCATGAACCACCCGTCTGGAGAATTCGCGAAGAGAAACACTGTATGATCGGATTCCATCCACCAGTAGGGTAGCAGCGACGTCCAGATGTAATGGTACGGAAATGCGAAAGCGGCCGGCGTGTCATGGCGGAGTACCTGAGCCGGTTCGATCGTCTCCGTGATATACGACGCTTCGGAGCGTGTCAATGGTCGAAGGCGAGGATCCATTCGCCTTGGCGCGAGACGGGCGGTCAGGTGAGAAAGTGTTCTGACAGCGACCACATCGTCCTGAAAGGGACCAATAAGACGAGGGTGAGCCACAATCCTTTCCATAAGGGCGTCAGACTCCAAGAAACTTGCCATATGATCGGCATAGGTGCGAATCGCAACGGAAGACTCCTCGCGCATGAAGGGGCACTTGGTATCCCAGCCAAGGAGGACTTCCTGTCCCGATGCATCCCACATCAGTGCCAACGGATAGAGCTGACAATCCAACGGACGCACGTCATAGATTCCACACCGGCCGGACCCCACATCAAAAGCAGGACAGAGATATCCCTCGCTTGTTGAACTCTTGACGAGATTGACCTGCGTGCCGGATTTGTTGGGAAAGCATGAATCGGACACTCCATGCATCACGGCATCGGCGATTTCTTGACGGGTAAAGTACGGTCGCAGGAAACTGTCCGCTTCCGGGAAACGGCAGCACACATCACAACGCAAACACGTTGAATCAGGCACTAATTGGGGCAGCGTTCTCACAAGAAGTTTGGAATCCAACGTAATGAGATTCATCGGCTCCCAATCATACGACGCAAGCCGAAAGGTAGCAAGGATGGTTCGTTTCCAATCAACGCCCGCCGCACCCCCACGCCGCCCTCATGCACTCGGAAAAGTCTCGAACCCCTTGTCCACTTATGCTCTCCGTGCTAGCATTTGCATTTTTCAATTATCCGCCGTGGCATTTCCATATTGCCGGGACGTCCAAGGACTCTTTCATTGGAACAGACCGAAGCCTTCTGCCCGACGCTCTCCACGGAGGCTGCACGCGATCGCTGTGCTGCCATCCGCACACAGTTATGTCTTGCCAATCTGTTTGGAGCTTCCTCTCCCGTACCTCTTAAGGGCGCGGTCCCAGACGCATCGGTGGTGACGTCCTGGCGGATCAGCCCCTGCCCCTTTTTCCTATCTTCTGATCAGCTGCAGTTTTTCACACAATTGGGGCCGCAACTCCTCTCGTTCTATCGGGGACTGAATCGGCTGTACAACGAGAGCGTGAAAGGCATTCAACCAGCGTGGGTCGCCGGCTACCTGGATCAAGGCAAGCCGGAAGCCTTAGTGCAGTACAGCCGGATGAAACGATTTCGGGACGCATTGCCCGCCGTGATCCGGCCGGATATCATTCCTACCCAAGACGGCCTGATCATTACCGAGCTCGATTCGGTTCCGGGGGGTATCGGACTCACCGCCTGTCTCTCTCGCATCTATCACGACCTTGACGGAGGTCGCTCCCAGATCATCGGTGGACGGGACGGTATGGTTGGGGGCTTTACCCGCATGCTGCGCGCTTACCATGACCAGCGTGAGGGATGCGTGGCGATCCTCGTCTCTGAGGAATCCAAAGACTATCGGCCGGAAATGTCTTGGTTGGCCGCTCAACTGCGCCAAGAGGGAATATCCGCGTGGTGCGTCGAGCCGCGGGACATTCGATTTACGGAAGCAGGGCTTCGTCTACAGACTGACGGCCTCGAGCACACCGTCAGCGTGATCTATCGCTTTTACGAACTGTTTGACCTGCTGAATATTCCAAAAGCCGAGCTCGTCCAATATGCCGCCAAGAAAGGGTGGGTCTCCATGACACCTCCCTATAAACCAGCCCTGGAGGAAAAATCGGCTTTCGCGCTGCTCCACCATCCGTTGCTACGACCCTACTGGGAGAAGGAACTCGGAGTTGACTGCATGCTCCATTTGAGCGCGATCATGCCAAAGACCTGGGTGCTTGACCCGGCACCACTTCCCCCCATCGCAACGATTCCCGACCTTCACGTGGGGAGCCGCGCAGTGGCGAACTGGACTGCTCTCGAGACGGCGACGCAGAAAGAACGCCATTTCGTCATCAAGCCTTCTGGATTTTCCGAGCTGGCGTGGGGAAGCCGAGGCGTCTCGATCGGGCACGATATGCCGCAGACCGAATGGATAGGAGCGCTTCGCCAAGCACTGGCCTCCTTTTCCAGGACACCTTATGTCTTACAAGAGTTTCATAAGGGACGATTGTTTGCCATGGACTTTATGGACGACGACCGGGACGCGATCGCACACATGCCAGGCCGTGCACGGCTCTCTCCCTATTATTTTGTTTCGGATGGGAAAGTGGAACTCGCCGGTATCCTTGCGACGGTCTGCCCTTCCGACAAGAAGATTCTTCATGGCATGAAGGACGCGATCATGGTTCCCTGCGCCCTTCTTCCCGACTGATGCGCTCTCCCACAATAAACCTCAAAATGGACGTTTCACTTTCTTGCTTTTCCTGGTAGCCTTATACGATCGTGACTCTCACGCTTTTCCATGTTGATTGGTGTCCGGAGTGCGACGTGGTCCGCGAAAAGCTGGCCGAGTTGGGAGTGGCCTATGAAGCTGTTGTCGTGCCCGACAGCAGACGGATGCGGACGCAAGTCCACGAAGTATCCGGTCAATACTATGTGCCGGTCATCAAGGACGGAGATCTCGTTCTGACGGAAACCGCCGATATTCTGGCCTATCTGGATGAGCGATACGGAGCCCGCGCCGAAGAATCCGCAGCAGCGACACAGTTTCGGTCGCAGGCCCGAACGACGCCCGACGCGTCGGACACAGATGACGAATTCCCTTCTTGCAGGATCACCTAATTACCGAGGGACGATTCATGGAAGACTGGAGACAAGTCCTGGCGGAAAGTATCGTAAAGGCCAAAGATCTGGCGGAGCGGTTCGGCCTCGACGAGAAAGAGGTGGAAGCAATCGTCGGCCCATATCCCATGCGGATCACCCCAACCGTACTCGAGACGATCAAATCGCCGGGGGATGCGATCTGGAAACAAGTGATCCCGGACACGGCGGAACTGGACGACCTTGCGGCCGATGATGATCCACTCGAAGAAGATCTCATGAGCCCGGTGCCCCATCTCGTTCACCGCTATCCGGACCGGGTCCTGCTCATGGTCACCAACCAATGTCCGATCTACTGCCGGTTCTGTACCAGAAAACGATTGGTCGGTAAACCTGGCTTCCTCAAGAAAGGTGAACTGGACCGTGCCATCCAGTATCTTCGCCAGCACACGGAAGTGCGCGATGTCATTCTCTCAGGCCGTTACCCGCTCCTGCCCCCTGATCATCCGCTTGAACGCGTAATGAAGGCAC
>CAZNBG010000026.1:0-15777 GCA_964570915.1 uncultured Nitrospira sp.
GGGCCCTGCTAGTGGAAATTTTGGGATTGCGAAATAATACAACGTAGGCTCGATAAAAAACGACAAGAGCTCTTCCGGGCACCCGGGCCATGAGTCGTTCAACGGCTTCCGCCGATACCATCGTTCCGGTGGGATTATTGGGATTGCAGAGGAAAAGCAATCGGGTTCTGGGCGTAATAGCCCGCACCATCGACTCGAGATCGTGTGTCCAATTGGCAAGAGGCACGACCACCGGCGTGCCATGGACAGCCGTGACTTCCATCTTATAGATCACGAATGTGTGATCGGCCATGACAGCTTCGTCACCGGGAGTCAAAAACGTTCTGGCCAACAGACCAAGGATTTCGTCCGATCCGTTTCCTAAGATGACTTGCCCTCCTGACACTTTCCAACGATCGGCAATCGCCTGTCTGAGCTGATACGCGCTTCCATCCGGGTATCGATGCAGCATATCCTGCGCACCGCTCAACGCTGCCAATGCCTTCGGGGACGGCCCGAGCGCATTTTCGTTCGACGCAAGCTTGATGACCCGGGTGAGGCCAAGCTCACGCTGCAATTCATCGATCGGTTTACCGGGAACGTATGGACTGAGCGAGAGGATATCTGGATGGACCTGTAGTGCCATGATCAGTTATGGATGGGGTAGGAGCCCAAAATCTTCATAAAGAGACAGCGTCCCTTGACTTCTTCCACGGCTCGATTGACCCGCTCTTCATGGATATGGCCTTCGACATCCACGAAGAAAATGTACTCCCACGCCTTTCGCTGGGAAGGGCGCGATTCGATCTTGGTCATATTGATTCCATGAGAGGCAAAGGGGCGGAGCAGGTCATAAAGTGCGCCGACTTTATCCTTGACCGACAACATCAACGAGGTCTTATCTTTCCCTGTTCGCTCTGACGGTTTTTGCGACAGGATCAGAAAACGGGTAAAGTTGTTGAGGTTGTCTTCGATGCGGGCTCTGATCACCTTCAGTCCGTAGAGTTGCCCCGCCAATTCCGAGGCAATGGCAGCCGACGTCGGTTCATCGATGCACAGTTCAGCGGCGCGAGCGGTACTGGCCACTTCGACCGCCGGAACATGGGGAAGATTCGTTTCGAGCCAGTTTCGGCATTGCGCAAGGGCATGCGGATGAGAGTAGATTTTCTTCACCTCCTCGATAAGCCCGGAATTTGAGAGGAGGTGATGCGAGACTTCCTGAAGAATCTCCCCATAGATCAGCAGGTTGGAATCGATGAACATGTCGAGCGTGTGATTCACCACACCTTCCGTCGTGTTTTCGATCGGCACCACACCGAAATTGGCCCGGCCTCGCTCGACCTCGCTGAACACTTCTTTGATGCTGTGGACAGGCACATATTGGACGGAAGAGCCGAACTTCTGCATGCAGGCCATGTGGGTAAACGTCGCCCTCGGTCCCAGATAGGCCACCTTCTGTGGCGCCTCTAACGACAAAGAAGCCGACATGATTTCGCGATAGACGGATCGGATAGCGTCACTGGGGAACGGGCCTGTATTGAGCTTCGTGAGTCGCTCGATAATCTCCGCCTCTCGGCCTGCGGTATGCAGATTGGCTTCGGCATCCTTTTGCTTCTTGAGCCGACCGATTTCAATCACACTCTTCGACCGTTCGTTGAGCAACCGAATGATTTCGTCATCGATCCTGTCGATTTCTTTACGGTATTCCGACATGTCTCTTGGCATGATGAGCCTCGCCTCGGGCCCCGGATCCGGGAGGACTGCCTCATCCCCGTGAGGGAAGGGGGATCACATAGGCAAGTGGAGGATCTTACAGGAACGGTGGAATCTATTGCAAGGACAGCGCTGGGATATCGGGAGTGTGCCCGAAACGTACTCAGCTACATCAGCAAGGGAGAGGCTCGCTTCAAGTGGTCATAGGCCAACCGAGTGACCTGTCGTCCACGTCCGGTGCGGTCCAAAAATCCGGCTTGGATCAGATAGGGTTCATAGACGTCTTCGATCGTACCTTTATCTTCCTGAACCGCCGCTGCCAAGGATTCAACGCCGACCGGTCCCCCGTTGAACTTCTCAATGATCGTCAGAAGAATCTTGCGGTCCATATCGTCGAAACCAGCTTCATCGATCCCCAACCAGACTAATCCTTCTTTTGCGACTTGCTCGGTAATATGCCCCCCCGCTTTGATTTGGGCATAGTCTCTGAGGCGCTTAATCAGTCGATTCACAATCCGGGGCGTTCCGCGCGCACGGCGTGATATTTCCGCCGCACCCTTCCCGTCGATTCCGACACCTAAGACTCCGGCAGATCTGATCACAATGGCCTCCAGCTCGGATGGCCCATAGAATTCCAGCCGATAGACCAAGCCGAATCGATCCCGCAATGGAGAGGTGAGAGACCCGGCCCGTGTCGTCGCCCCCACCAGCGTGAATTGTGGAAGATCCAGCTTGACGGTTCTTGTAGCAGGTCCTTGCCGAATGACCAGATCCAGTTGAAAGTCTTCCATGGCCGGGTACAGCGCTTCTTCCACAGATGCGGGCAGACGATGAATTTCATCGATAAACAGCACATCATGCTCTTGAAGATTGGTCAGAATCGCCGCCAAGTCACCGGCATGGGTGAGAACCAGCCCCGAGGTCGACCGCAAGGTCGCTCCCATTTCTTTGGCGATAATGTGGGCGATGGTCGTTTTGCCGAGGCCCGGCGGTCCATAGAAAATGGTATGGTCGAGCGCCTCATGCCGCTGCTTGGCCGCTTCGATACAGATTCGCAGCGACTCCTTCATTTTCTCCTGACCGACGTATTCATTAAGCGTTTGAGGCCGAAGCACATTCTCCAGACCTCGCTCTTCATCTGTGGCGTAATTGGTCACGAACCGCTCAGTCATTGCGCGAGGCTCATTTCTCTTTGTTTTCCAGCATTTGTTGATACTTCGGAGGAGGAGGTAGAGCGCCCTGTCCAGGCTTCGCCGCACTGCCGCAATCCGGAGGGCACGTTTTGTATCCTTGACCCGGGTCGGGCAAGTTCGTCTCCATCTTGCGCAATTGACATTGGGTCAGTCGGCCACCCTCTCTGCCCCCACACCGCGCAGGAACCGAGGAACTGCCGATCTCGGCATAGCCTTCGGGACATGCTCCGCACACTCCCAGCATATTAACCCCAAGCGGCACGCATTGTACGAGTGTTGGATCACCGTCTTTGCAAATCTCCGGAGATTGAGTGACGCCGGTCATCGCGTATCCGTCCGGACACGTTCCACAGGTCATTCTGGTGCTTTTCGGCTCTGCCGCCTCTTGCGCAACGCTTATGAGGGGAAACGTAGCTATCAGGGCCATTCCGATCAACACACGGCACACAAAAAGGTTGGCCGCATTCTTGAGAATGAATGGCATTGTCTTACCCCCTTGCAAGTTCCTTGAGGCCTTCGCGAATGAGCTCCTTCAGCGCGAGTGAACCTGTCGTCGCCTTCATCACGCGCTTCAAGGCTTCTCTGACATCCTGGGCACGATAGCCCAAGTTTATCAGAGCGGAGAGCGCATCCTCATAAGGCCCATCTACCAGGGGTATTTCAGCTGCGGTGGTTCGGGGGGGTGCCCCACTAATCTTGCCTGCCTTGTCCTTGAGTTCAAGCGCAATACGGCCTGCCGATTTCTTCCCAATACCAGGAACAGTGGCGAGTTTTTCGACATCTTCGGTCTGGATGGCATGAACCAGATCGGTGACCGATAAGCTCGACAAGATACTGAGAGCGAGTTTTGGACCAATACCCGATACACTGGTCAGCAGCAAAAACGATTCTTTCTCGCCTTGCGAGAGAAAGCCGAACAACTGGATGGCATCTTCTCGGAGATGCGTATGGATGTTCAACGCGGTCACTTCGTCAAGATTCGGAAGAGCGTAATAGGTGCTGAGAGGGATATGGACTTCATATCCAACCCCGTGCACATCAATCGTGAGGTGGGTAGGTGCCTTGAATGCCAACCGCCCCGTGAGAAAGGCGATCATGTCGTCTCGTTACTCGAGGATTAGGACGCTGGGAATTGGTGAACAGTTACCCTGCCGCAGTCGCGGCGACTTTTTCCATGACTTCATCCGGGATATCGAAGTTCGCATGGACCTTCTGAACATCGTCGTGTTCGTCTAAGACTTCCATCAACTTCAGCATTTGTTCGGCGGATTTTTCTTCCAGCCGAATGGTATTCTGCGGAACGTACGTGACTTCCGCAAGCGTCGTTTCGATTTTGCCGTCTGCCAACGCCTTCTTCACGGCCTCAAAGTCGTGAGGACTGGTGAACACCTCATAACTCTTTTCACCGACCTTCACGTCTTCCGCCCCGGCGTCGAGCGCCAACGAGAGAAGGGTGTCCTCATCGACCTTCCCCTTCTCAATGGAGATGAGCCCCTTCTTATGAAACTGCCAGGCGACGGCACCTGCCTCAGCCATATTGCCATGATTCTTCGTCAGTAGGCTTCGAATCTCCGCCACTGTCCGGTTCCGATTATCGCTCATAATTTCCAGAAGCAGTGCCGTCCCTCCGGGGCCATATCCTTCTAAAGAAAACTCCTCATAGGACACCCCAGGCAGTTCCCCCGTCCCTCGCTGGACAGCTTTCTTCATCGTGTCGCCAGGCATGTTGGCTTCCTTCGCCTTGGCAATAGCCAGACGCAGGCGGGGATTGCCATCCGGATCCCCTCCGGACCGAGCCGCAATGGTGAGCTCCCGGATGATTCGCGTGAAGATCTTACCGCGCTTCGCATCCTGGGCTCCTTTGTGCCGTTTAATTGTTGCCCAGTGACTATGTCCACCCATGTGTCCCCTCCTCTACCCGGCCTGACTCTCTAGGCTGGTTAGAGCTGCGTAATACGTCTGTGCCGACTACGAGGCGCTAGACCTAGCATAGGCTTCAGAAGAGTGTCAATTACGGAAGCGGAGTCCTCTATTCGAAGTACAGGAGCAGCTGAATGCCGATTAAGATCACAAATCCCGCCCAGGCCAATTCCCATTTGTTCCCAGGATGATTTGATACCCCGGATGTCCACGAAACCATTGCCGTCGATACGGAAGCCCCAATGCCCAGACTTCCTAAAAGAGTATGGTGAAGTGCAATCAACGAATTGGCAGGGTGATTTCCGTGTGAGTGGACGAAGAGAAGCAGTGCTCCGGTCAGGCCAAAAAAAACCAGCGGCCCCGCCCAGGCAGGATGGCGGGCCCAACCGATTCGACGAAGCGTTTCGGTTACCGCTGCAGTGGCGGCAAACACTCCATAGAACTTATGCTGGAGAATTTCTGGATCTTGCCCGGAAAATGTCTGAATAAAACTCAGCGACCCGATCGGCCAGGCCTCATGGTCACTCCACACCAAAAGAAACGTCCCAATCACACCGAGCGCGCCCGGCAGAACGAAACGAGACCACAAAGGCACCGGATACCGCAACGCATGGCCCAATTCCGCAAGTCCGAATAGCAAGACAAAGAGCCCGGCGAAGCGATGATTGAACTCCGAATAGGCGACCCCTTGGCTCGAGCCCTCCCAATCTCCATTCCCATGCGCGCCACGAGAATGCTGCATCGCATTTGCTTCACTGGAGGTATCGGGGAGACCGGGCTGTTGTGCGTACCCGTTCAAGAACCAGGTGAGCGGCAGGATGACCAGAACAAGCAGAGGGAACGCGAAAATCCACCACTTCATACGAGAACCGCAGTACGGAAAACGCAGAGAGTGGAAAGGCCCATCCAGACGGCCGGATGGGCCTTTTCATTGTCCGCTATAAATACAGGCCTTACATGAACTTCATGAACTTGTCTTTCGCCTCGTCCATCACTTGCGCGGTGATGGTCGACACCCCACGTTCCTTTGCCAGACGCTCAATCTCTTTTCGGGCAATGGGGCGGATAAAGTCCGGAATATTCTCGAGCCGCTGTTCGGCCTCCCGTGACCACGTCATGCCGTTGGGTGAATCATTCTTTGAGTCGTCCATGACTTGGAGCGTGATGGTCTTGAATCCCTGTTTACGCGCATACGTCTCGACACTGCCTTGGACCATCGGCTTGACAAAGTCTGGAAGCCGATCGAGTTTTTCCTTGGCATCGGAAGTCCAGGTGAATTCGGACGATCCAGCGTGAGTGCCGTTCCCTGGCTTACCGCCGGCCGTCAGTCCCATCTCAGCCACCATAGCCGAGAAAGGACAGCCACTGGCTTTCTCAGGAGCCTTGGCAGGTGACGCAGCGGCGGCGGCGACAGCTTGCCCGCCCTGAATCTTCTCGTTGAGGTAGGCTCCCATCTGACCTTCGCCAGCCAAGGCTTCGTCCTTCAACGTCCCACGGGTCATTTCGAACGGTTCAGCTGCAACAGTCCGTCCACCCAATTTCACGCCTAACGAACTAACCATCTGCGTTTCTCCTGGGTTGGTGATCATGGAGAACTTCGCTCCGCAGGATGGACAGCCAAAAAACACACCGAGCGATTCTTCGCCGGGTTTCTCAACCTTCTCGAAGTTCATGTAGGTTTCGCAGTTGAGGCAAACAAATTTCATAATGACTCCTCTCTCACAGCCGCACAACTGTCACAGTTTCTCTGCCAACACCTTCTTGTAGTCTAGCAACGTCCTGATCCGACCGGCAATTTCCTGGTACCGTTGAACCGTGGGATAAGTCTCATCCAGCAAAGGGGCTCCCTTGTCGAACGTCCGGGCGAGTTTGCGATCAAATGGAATCCGCCCGAGGAGCGGAAGATCGAGCACTTCGCACATGGCTTCGGTATTGCCTTCGAACAGCTGGTTCAATTCGCCGCAAGACGGACATCGATACTCACTCATGTTTTCGACTATACCCAGTACTTTGATGCCCATATCACGCGCATAGGTTACGGATTTCTGGACTACATCGGAGGCGACCTCTGAGGGTGTCGTCACCACAATTGCACCGGCCAACTCGGGAATGAACCCCGCGATGACCGGAGGCTTGTCGGCTGCAGCACCCGGAGGCAAATCAGCGAGCAAGAAGTCCAGTTCGCCCCACACGGCATCAGCCAGAAACTCTCGGATGACGTTCATTTCCATAAGACCGAGCCAGACAGGGCTGACATCCATCGGCCCTTTCCACCGGACGGGGGAAGCATCGTCCAAGAAGAAATCCATCGAAGCGACCTTTACCCCGAGCGGTCCTACAGGAGGAATGGCTCCTTCTGTCGTCATGGTTAATGATTGGCCATGAAGCCCCAGCATACGCGGCACACAAGGACCGTTAAGGTCCACATCGAGCACCCCCACTGTGGCGCCCTGCCGTGCTAACGCCAGTGCGAGATTCACGGTCGTCATGCTTTTCCCAACACCGCCCTTCCCGCTCATGACCACGAGCTTGTGCTTGATATCGGCCATGCGTGCACGGCCCTGCTCGGTCTTCTCAGTCATCTGTTGAATGACCTTTGCATCGTCCGAATATTTCAATTTCCTAAGGATGGCTTTCAGATCTTTCTCAGGCGCCATATCCCGACCGCTTAAGGATGTCTAAAACTGCAATCAAGCTACGCTATCACAAGGATTTTCGGTGAGTCAAACCGCTGGAGGGTGGATAGGACTATTCTAGATCCCGTCTCAGCCGTCAGGGTTCACACCAATGAATGTCTAGGTCGTCACAGGCACAGCGATCGTGTGAGTCAACAATAAAGTCCGTTAGGGAGTGGGCTGGTTGAAACAGCGCCAAACATAATCCATGATGCCTTTCCCATATCTTGTTCGTCTACACTAAGCAGAGTATGGTGTTGAGGAATTATGAAGAACAAGCATCTTCGTCCGGCAAAAGCGGATTGACGTTTCAGTGGGAGAATCGGTTCGGATCGTCCGAGAACTGCAGGGCACACTCAGACCCAGCTAGCCAGAATGACATGACCGCCATTCCACACTCCACGATCTCGGCCATTGAAATCAACAGTATTAACGTTGGCATCGAACGAGCGAAGGTCCTCGCGCGAGCCCTATGGTGCCAGCCAGCCGTTCTCGTCTTTCCCGGCTGGGACGTGACGAAACAATCCGCGGCCTGACTCGAAAAACGTTGCTTAGGATCATTGAGGCGTTGAAAGTTCCCTTTGAGGCCGAGGCATATCCTTGTCCATGCCGTCACTGCTTCCGGAAGACCTAGTCCACTCGATCGTTGAAGGCGTTAAGAACGGCGACTTCACCGTCTTTTGTGGCGCTGGTATTTCTCACAACTCCGGCCTTCCGATCGTGCTCGAGTTTGAGGGAGAAGTACTGGGGAAGCTTCCTGTCACGGACGAAGACAAAGCGGGCATCCTCAGCTCTGATCGTCCGTTCGAGATGTTCATGGAATACCTCCGCGTAGTCGAACCCGCCGCATTCCAGAAGCTGCTGAGCATCTACGATTCCGGCGCCCCCAATGCCAGCCACCGGCTCCTCGCGAAGCTGATGAGAGCGGGGAGTATTCGGACGATCGTTACCACCAACTTCGATAGGTTGATCGAAAGAGCTCTGCAGGATGAAGGCTTCACGGCGGGCAGAGAGTATCGAGTCTATTACAGGGAGGAGGGATTCCCGACAATCGATTGGGCGCCGGGATCCGATCCTTGCCTTATCAAGCTCCATGGAAGCGTGGAGGACATGGCCAACATGGCAGTTACGTTAGAGCGAGTCGCCGCTCGCCGGTTTTCCAAGGCGCGAAAGGAGGTGATCGAACAGGTTTTCTCGAAAGGTGCCGGGAAGAGAGTGCTCATCCTTGGCTACAGTAGCTCGGACGTGTTCGACATTACACCTCAGATAGAGTCCATCGAAGGGCCGAAGAAGGAAGTGATCCTGATCCAGCATTCCCACGAGCAGGGCCTGGAATCCATCGTCGAGCAGAAGGTGAGGAACCCCTTCAAGAACTTCTATGGAAGCTGGCGGCTGCGTTATCCCACGGATATCCTGGTGAAAACCCTATACAGCAAGACGTTGACCGGCAATCCATACGAGTCGGGAGGGAAGAGCACACAGTGGCGGTTGAACGTGACGACTTGGGCCCAATCCCTTGGAGAGCATCACAAGTTTGGTCTGGTGGGAAGCCTACTGCAGGACATTCCGGGGGCCGCACAAAGGCGGATCGAGGCATTGGAGCGGGCCTTTGAAGCGGCCAGAAAAACCTCGGACCGGTCAGCGCAGGCCCAGTGGATGGGGGCTCTCGGATACGCACATGAGGTTCGTGGCGACTTTCACGGAGCCATCACTCGATACGAGTCGGCTTTGAAGTTTGTCCGAGAATTGGACGACCAAGAAAGGACGTGTCATTGGCTACTCAGTCTCGCGAATGCCTGTATCGCAACGTACGGGTTCGAGGTCGCGTTTACACATTACGACGAGGCGCTGAAGATCGCTAGAAAGCTCGACAACGAGAAACAAGAGGCAGCCGCCATCAGTGGCCTGGGTCTTATTTACGACCGGTGGTTCGATACCGAAAGGGCTGCCGCGCACTTTGAAAAAGCGCTGGAACTCGCCCGCGACATAGGAGACAAAGAACGTGAAGGCTCGTCTTTGCACGACTTAGGGAGCCTCTATTACTTCAGACAGTCCGATCTGGACAAAGCGTTGACCTACTATCGCCAGGCAATGAAGGTTGCTCACGAACTCGGCGAAAAGGCTAACGAAGGGGCCACGTTAGGCAGCATCGGGAACGTCTATCGAGACAAGAGGGACTACGGGCAAGCCGCCTCATATTACGAACAAGCCCTCGCGGTGCTGACGCAAGCGCTGTCCAGTGAACATCCTCTCATCAGTTCAACTCGAGACGATCTGCATCGGGCCCTTTTAAAGCTTTCTGGAGGATAGGAGTTCGATCAGAGCTATCAGAGTGAGGTCTTGTGATCACACATCAGACTCTTCCGTCCAAATGAGCTGAGCCGCCAGCTCACGGAAGGAGCAGGCGCTAGGAGCCACCCTAACACGGTCGAGGACCGCGGCGTAGCAAATGCTAGGATTGCAGGATGGGTCAACAGGGAAGGTACTGAGGAGGCTCAACGGGCTAGAGCAGCATGTCAGATGGCGTTTGGTCCGTTAGATCGAATATTGGAAGATCGGCTTGGCTCCGATGGCCTGAGCGAGAACACCTCGACGCTTCAGTTCTTCGAGAATGCGAGCGGTCGCTGCGTCGAAATCTGTGGGGCCGCTGAAGACCACATCGGTGTTCGGCGGCGGCTCCTCTTCCGACTTGCTCATGTGGACGGCGATGACCGGTGCGGGATGAACAAGGGTCCTGATTGCCTGGGAGGCCTCACGATAGGCAAGGCCAAAGGGGTTTGTGGTGGAGACAACGATGAGGCCGGTGTCGGTGAGGAGTCGCGCCACTTCGCCGTAGCGCCGAGCCATTTCCGTCGTTTGTCCCCGCTCTTCTTCGCTCAAATCCGCGTCGAGCCCACGGCGAAGATTCTCCCCATCCAGTAAATACGCGTGACGCCCATCCGCCACAAGGCGGCCTTCGAGCTTTCTGGCCAGGAATGATTTGCCGGCATGCCGCCCGCCGGTGATCAGGACGACCGCCGCTCGATGGCCATACTGTTGGGCACGATCCTCAACCGTCACTTCGCCCTTAACCCAAGCAAAGTCGCGGCGTCTGGCTTCTTCCCGGAGGAACTCCTGATCGTCATGGACCAGTTCGGTAATGATTCCGCCGCCGGCAATATCGTATTCGTCCACCAGGACAAAACGTCCGGTGGCTTCAAACGACGCGGAGAGGTCGAATGCAACCGGAGCTTTCGTGCGCAAAGTCAGTTCCGCCACTTGGTTCTTGTTGATCGTGCTGCTGCCCTGCTGTTGGGCGAGATCCATCGTGTCGATGATCCGATGAACCGAGGCCACCTCGCAGTTCACTTCCTTGGTCGCCACCCGCAAGAGATATTTGCGGCCTTTTTCTAATGGCCGCTTGCCGAGCCAGAACAGATTGGCACGAAACGCCGTAGAAACCTGGGGCAGGTGTGCCTGAAGCGAGGCAATCTCTCCCCGTTCCACGAAAATCTGTTCGTCGAGCGTCACTCCGATGGACTGTCCCGCCTGCCCCTCGGTCGGTTGTGGTTCGATGTTGAAGGCTTCCACCGTCCGGATAGTGGCCCGCTTATTGGACGGCGAGAAGATGAGGTGATCGCCGACCTTCAGGCGTCCGGCGGCAATGCGGCCGGTGATGATCCGGCGCGCATCGAATTTATACACATCCTGCACCGGCAATCGAAGAGGTTGTTCCGAACGAGCAGCCTCCTTCTGGAACACACTGAGCGTTTCCAAAACAGTCGGGCCGCTGTACCACGACATCTGTCCGCTGCGATTGGCGATATTGTCGCCGAGCTTGGCGCTGACAGGAATAAACTGTGACGGCACAGCTTTGAACTGTCCCAGAAATTCCCGATATTCCTTCTCGATTCCGTCAAACACGTCCTGCCGATACCCAACCAGATCCATCTTGTTGACGACCACGGCAAACTGACGAACACCCAGGAGCGACAGCAGGTAGCCGTGCTTCTTCGACTGTTCCTTGACCCCTTCCAACGCATCAATGAGCAATAGCGCGGCTTCAGCGCGTGCCGCGCCGGAAATCATGTTCTTCAGGAACTCTTTGTGCCCCGGGGCGTCGATGATGATGTACTGCCGACCTTTCCACATGAAAAAGGTGCGGGCCGTGTCGATCGTAATTCCCTGCTCTTGCTCTTCGAGGAAGGCGTCGAAGAGAAAGGCATACTCGAATTCCTTCCCCTGCTGCCGACAGATGGCCTGGACCTTCTCCAGCTTGCCGTCCGGGAGCGAGCCGGTATCGGCGTAAAGTCGACCTAACAAGGTAGTCTTGCCATGATCGACATGGCCAACGATCACAATATTCAAATTCTCTGACGGCTTAACATTGGTCATCGTCATGTCCGTTACTTTCCAGAACGCTCAAATGGGCAGACCAGCGAGGCCACAGGCGAGAAACCACCGGAGGCGCGTTCATTCCACCCGCCCACCCCAAGCTGCCAAAACAGCTTGTGCTCCGAGTGAAGTAGGTTGAGGATTGTTTCGAACCGAGAACGAAGCTGGATACTCGTTTCAGCATGTTGCCTACATGTATCCATCTTTGCGCAGCAATTCCATCCCTCGGCCTTCATCCTGTGCCCGCCCCGATCGCTCAGCCACGGTGGTATGGCGGAGCTCTTCGATAATGTCGTCCACGTTCTTGGCAGTGGACTTAATCGGCGTGGTACAGGGTGCGCAGCCCAGGCTGCGATATCGCGTCCCGTCTCCCTTATCAAGATATAAGTCGATGAACGGAATATTTTCGAGTTTGATGTACTCCCAAATGTTGATCTCGGTCCAATCGAGGAGCGGATGAATTCGAATATGTGTGCCAGGCGGAAATGTCGTTTTGTATTGATCCCAGAGCTCCGGCGGTTGATCCCGGAAGTCCCAGTCTCCGTGCTTATCCCGCGGAGAGAAATAGCGCTCCTTCGCCCGCGTCCCCTCTTCATCGGCACGCACACCGAGGATCACGCCGGTGTACCCCTTGTTCTCCAGGAGTTGCTTGAGGCCGTTGGTCTTCAACGCGGTGCAACAGACCACTCGGCCCATCGTGTGGTTCATGCCCGCCGCCAAGGCTTCCTTGTTTTGGCCGACGACCAAATCCAACCGCCATTCTCGGGCGAGCCGGTCGCGATACTCGATCATCGCCGGAATCTTGTAGCTCGTGTCGACATGGAGGAGCGGAAACGGCACATGCCCAAAGAACGCTTTGCGGGCAAGCCACAGCAGCACGGTCGAATCCTTGCCCATCGACCAGAGCATGGCAAGATTATCGAAATGCTTATAGGCTTCCCGAAGAATATAGACACTTTGATCTTCCAGTCGCCGAAGATGCTTCCTGACCTTATCCTTCTGTCTCTTGTTCTCCGCCGCCACCGGCTCTTGCACCAAATCATCAAGCTTGCGCGCCGCCCCGCCGCCTTCAATGGCGGCGCGAGCCGCCGGGAAACAGGCCGAAAGCGATTCCCCTTTACCCGCCGCGTAGAGCAACATCGCCGCATTCAGGAGCACCCACTCTCTCGGTCCACCCAACATCTGGTTTCGAAGAATGCGCCGAAGGAGATCGGCCTCTTTGTGCCGCTGATCAGGAGGAAATCCCGCCATTTCCCGCGACGAAGCAAACGCCAACCCGACGTCCTTCGCAGCCACGCCGAGCGGGGTGATGCGCTCATCTCGCAATTCCAGGACCCGCGTCACCATCGATGCGGACAATTCCGGATCGCCCTCGACACCGCGGATCACCAACGCTCGGCGACACCCGAGCATGCGCAAGGCCTCAGCAGTCTTTTCGAAATGCGGCGGGTGCGATAATCCGACTACTTGCACCGCCGCGCGGGCTGGATTCAACAATCTGGCGATTGGATGAAAGATGTTTCTGACCCCAAGCTCCTGACGCATCTCCAAAAACTTGAAGATAGGCGGGTGGTACAGTCCGATATCCAGGTAGGCGAACCCTTTCCTGTTCACATCTTCCGTCACCGTCTTGGGATCGGCATCAACCGGAATCCCCAAGGTTTTCAACACACCTGCGCTGCCCGGTCGACCGGGAATGCCATCATACCCGTGCATTAAAACGGATGCTCCAGCCGCAACTGCTACGATAGACGCGGCAATAATCGCGTGAAATGTGTCCTGCTTCCCGGCATAGCTCGGCACATCAACGAGAGCTAAATCTTTTGAGACGGCAAGAGGGAGCACATAGTGCCGAGCCGCGGCAGTCAACGCAGCTAACTCCGTGACGGACTCCATCTTAAAGCGCATGGCGATGAGAAAGGCTCCTACTTGGGCCGGGGTGGCCTCTCCCTCGATCAATGCCTTCATCGCTTGTTTGCACTCATCCCAGGTCAAATCCTTGGAAACTTTCGGACCCTTTGCAATCTTGGAAAGGATGTCTTGGATCGGCATGTTATGACTTGTGTAGGCCGCACTCGGTTTTGGCAAAGTTTTTCCAGCGGCCTGCCCGCGGATCGTCGCCAGGTGTCACAGGGGCGGTACAGTAGGTGCAACCGATACTGGGATAGTTCTGATCGTGCAGCGGGTTGTACGGGACGTCATAGACCTTGATGTAGGTCCAGACATCAGTCCAGGTCCATCGAGCCAACGGGTTGACTTTGACTAATTCGAATTTCTGATCCCACTCAATCAATCCGGCATTCGCTCGGGACGGCGCTTGATCCCGCCTGACTCCGGTTATCCATGCTTCGTACCCTCGTAGAACACGGGCCAGCGGTTCGACCTTCCGTAACCGGCAGCACTGGTCTGGATCTCGTGTCCACAGCGCGTCACCGTAATTCTCGGCTTGTTGGTGTGGGGTCAGCAACGACGTCACCTGGATCACTTGCGCGGATTGCAGTCCATAGCGCTCGATGACCCGATCACGCGTGGCATAGGTTTCGGGAAACAAGAAATCGGTATCGAGATAGAACAACGGCACCGCGGAATCGATGCGGTGCACCATGTCGACCAGGACAACATCTTCCGCTCCAAAGCTGCAGGCGAGAATAATTTTCTGCGCATATCGTTCGATGACAGCCGCTAACACGTCTTGGGGCTGTTTTGTCTCGAAGGTTGTACCCCATGCTTTGAGTTCCGCGATGAATTCGGAATGCCCATTCTCTACCATAAGGACATCAGACCCCTTTATCCTTCGACCTTCTCGACCAGGATCCGATAATGCGACGCGTCCGGTTCCAGCGCTTCTTGGATCAGCACCTTGTGCCCTTCATTCTTAAGGCTCATTGGCACGTTCTTGATCGGTTCGCCCGCGTCGAGCCACACTTCAAGCTTTTCACCTGCATCCATCATTTCAAGCTTGAGTTTGGTTTTTACAAAGTTCATCGGACAGGCGACGCCACGTAGATCGTACACCGGAGCACCGGTTGGAATGGGAATAGCCGGTTTGGTTTCAGCCGGCGCCGGTGAGACCGGAGGGTTTTCTTCCTTCACAGCCGACAACTTGAGATCTTTCCCCATGCGATCCGTCGCCGTGCGACAGGCATCGACGAACCCTTTGGCGAACGCCATCTTTTCACGTGCCGATTCGGCCGATGTCTCCTTCGGGCCTAGATCGCCGACCTGCTTGCTGAGGTCCTGATAAATGGACGGGACGACCCCTTTCTGGGCAATCCGGCCGTCGAATTCACTGAAGGTTTCAGAGTCCGTTGATGGCTCCAGGCCTTCGGTCACCAGCAGGGCCTTGGCCGCCGCCAAGACCGCCCGATAGGACTTGTTGACGGACACGGAATATTGATGCTTCTCAACCAGCAGCTTCGCTTGATAGAGTTCCTGGTCGGCCTCCAGGATGCCGTTTTCAATCATCTCAAGTGCGCCGCCGGCACATTCGCCGGGACCGAGATCTTCAAGGATAAATTCATCCTCACCTTCCCAGTCGTAATAGAACGTCGGATCATCTTTATAGGGCGGCACGATGGTATAGGAAATCAACTCGTCCTTCAGTTTACTCTTCCCCGCGCGGGCGATGAACTTGGGCAAACTCTCGTTCGGTTGCCGATCGCGCCGGTACACATCGATGAGATGAGAGATCGCCGCAGGAACGGCCTTCGCGGGCAACTTCACGGTCATTTGGCCGATCTTGGCAGTGCCGTTCACCGAACCGCCAAGGTGCAATTCATAGTGCGGCGCGACGTGGTCGCCGAGGCGTTTTCCGACTCCATTCAGCCCGATCGTAGAAATGTGATGCTTGGCCCAAGGAGTATGGCATCCGCTGATCTTAACGCTCACATCCTGAAAGTCTTATTGAACACGGCCGAGTGGAA
>CAZNBG010000027.1:0-15656 GCA_964570915.1 uncultured Nitrospira sp.
GCAACTTGTTGTACCTTAGCGAAAAACTCTTCCGCGTCATCGATGGGAACTGGATGCATATAGTTTTTGCACTCAATGAGCACGACTGAAGAAAACTCCGAAGCCCCTGGCAAGGAAATTTCAATGGAGACATCAAAGGTGATGTCTCCATTTCGATCGCGCGAGTGATATTTTGGCTTTTTCCTAACCCTGCAACATTCGGACTTTGCAAAGAAGCGACCAGCCAAGATTTCTGCAGTAAAGTAATCGTGTATCCATTTTTCAAAGGCAACGCCTTTCTTAGTAGTGCTAGTCGGGCTGATCATTCGCGTAACCTGCGGAAAGGCCTGGAGGGCGGTGGGAATAACACTGATATTCGCGTGTTCCTAGACGTCGTCTGCAGTAAGTTGTCATGTCCTTTTTTGCATGCCATCCAAGTACAATCGCAGTTGTTCAATTCCTAAAGCAGGTCTAGTTGTATGGATCATCGCATGGCAATTAGGACATATGGGGACTAAGTCCTTAATGGGGTCAACATTATGCTTATGCCTAACCTCCGACAGGGGCACTATATGGTGCACGTGGATATATTGCTTTCCAATAGATCCATAAAATTCCTCAAAATCAAAGGTACAAACCACACACTTATACCCATGGTGTTCAATGCATCTGGATCGAGCATCGGGATCTCGCTCAAAGGTGTTTACCTGCACACTGATCGCCGCGCCCTCAATGCAAGCTTCTGCTGAATTCAACTCTTCTGGGAGTCCGATACGAATTGAGTCGTCAGTCGCGTACCAGCTTTTTCCGACGCGAAGGAGTCTCTTCTCTGATAGGTGAGGCGTAAAGCTTTCTATTTTTGTTGGGCCCTCGTCATTCTCATTGTCAGTCTCAGCGTGCTGCATAGGGAAAGTCATCAGCTTATAACTTTCCTCCTCAACCAAACGAATGTGTTCTCGTGATTGAAGGTAGCCAGGTTGCCGTCTCCTTCTTCGGCTGATCTCCCAATCCTCGCTAAGGATTTCAGCCCTAATTCCATCATTGTGCATATCCCAAGCGCCAAAAATGACAAACTTCTTTCCGTGATTAACGAATGACCAACTCCATGTCCAGTTACTACACGTAGCACCATGAGACTCAATGAATTGTTTTCGATTCATAGCTCACCACCACATTGGTCTCATTATGCAGTGTAGACTTTCCGCCGAATTAATATATTCGTCAAGATTGGGAATCCAGTATACCCTATTAATACTGTTATTTCAGCACGTTGAGATAGACACTGATCAGACCTGTCTGAGGTGTTTGCAGGGCACGCATTACCAAGAAAGCTTGGGAAGACCCTAGTGGTCTTCCCCGCCGTTTGACTTCCCCTCCCCGTCTCCATAGAATCCCGCCATGGCTTCGTCCTTCGTGCACCTTCACCTTCACACCCAATTCAGTCTCCTCGACGGTGCGAATCAGATCGAACCGCTGGTGCGGCAAATCAAGTCGTTCAACCAGCCGGCTGTGGCGATGACCGACCATGGCAATATGTTCGGCGCCATCGAGTTTTATCGTAAAGCCAAGGAGGTTGGGATCAAGCCGATCATCGGTTGTGAAGCCTACATGGCGCTGGGCAGCCGGCATGCCAAGAAAGACAGCGGGTTGGCCCATAACGACTATTATCATCTGATTCTCTTGGCGAGAAACCTCACCGGCTACCAAAATCTCATTAAGCTCGTCAGTAAAGGATATCTTGAAGGATTTTATTATAAACCACGGATTGACAAAGAATTATTAAAACTTCATCACGATGGAATCACTGCTCTTTCCGGCTGCCTAAGTGGAGAGATTCCTTATTTGATCGGTCAGAACGATATGGATGGCGCGATGGCGGTGGCCGGCGAATTTCAAGAGATATTTGGGAAAGACCATTTCTATCTTGAGGTGCAAGCCAACGGGCTCGATCATCAGCGAGTGGCCAATGCCGGCCTCATTGAGATCCATAACAAGCTCGGGATCCCCCTGGCCGGCACGAACGATTGTCACTACCTGAAGAAAGAAGATGCGCGACCGCATGAGCTCATGTTGTGCTTGCAGACCGGGAAAACATTGAGCGACCCCCACCGGATGAAATTCGACACCGATGAACTGTACGTGAAATCGACGGAAGAAATAGCCCCCGCCTTCGCGGAATTTCCGGGCGCGGTGAACAACACCTGTCGGATCGCCGACCACTGTGAACTCGACCTCCCACTGAACAAGACGTATCTCCCACAGTATCGGATCCCGGAAGGGTTCAAGGATCGCGAATCGTATCTGGAGCATCTCGCCGTGGCGGGGTTGAAAGAACGGCTCAAGGAGCGACCCAGCAATAAGCCCTCCGCGCTGTATGAACAGCGTCTGCGCGAAGAACTGATGGTCATCTGCTCGATGGGGTTTGCCGGCTATTTTCTCATTGTCTGGGATATTATCCGCTTCGCTCGATCACAAAGTATCCCCGTGGGGCCTGGTCGTGGTTCTGCTGCTGGGAGCCTTGTCGCCTATGCCTTGCGCATTACCGACCTAGATCCACTCGTTTATACCTTATTGTTCGAGCGTTTCTTGAACCCTGAGCGCGTATCCCTCCCCGATATCGATATGGATTTCTGTATGGATCGCCGTGGGGAAGTGATCAACTACGTCGTGGGGAAGTATGGCACCGACCATGTCGCCCAGATCATTACTTTTGGAACCCTCGGAGCCAAGGCCGCGATCCGCGACGTAGGACGCGTGTTGGAAATGTCGTACGCCGACGCAGATAAAGTTGCGAAGCTCGTCCCCAACCAATTGAACATGACGCTACAGCAGGCCTTGGACACCGAGCCTCGCCTACGCGAGCTGGTGGAGACGGACCCCAAGGTCAAAGAACTCATGGCCAACGCGCAGGCCCTCGAAGGGCTGGCCCGTCACGCCTCCACCCATGCGGCGGGCGTCGTGATTTCCGAAGGGCAGCTCACCGACCATGTGCCGCTATATAAGGGCGCCAATGACGAAATTGTGACTCAATACTCGATGGGAGACGTCGAGAAAATCGGATTGGTAAAATTCGATTTCCTCGGGCTCAAGACCCTCACGATGATTCGGCGCGCCGAGACCCTGATCAACGAAACGCATCCCACCGCTCCCCCGCTGGTGATCGATCAAGTCCCGTTTGATGATGCGGCCACGTTCGCACTCCTGAGCTCCGGAAAAACAACGGGACTGTTCCAGCTGGAAAGCTCCGGTATGCGGGATCTCCTCACGGGACTCAAGCCGGACCGGTTCGAAGACATCATCGCCATTATCGCGCTCTATCGCCCTGGACCGATGGATCTCATCCCTGATTTCATCAAACGGAAACAGGGCAAGGTGACAATTGCCTACGAGGTTCCGGAATTGGAACCGATCCTCAAGGATACCTATGGTGTCATCGTCTACCAGGAACAGGTCATGGCGATTGCCAACAAGGTCGCCGGCTTCTCGCTGGGCCAAGCCGATATTCTCCGTCGCGCGATGGGGAAAAAGAAGCCCGAGGAAATGGAGAAGTTGCGCGTCAAGTTCGTCGAAGGGGCGACGCAGAAGAAGATTCCCGACAAGAAAGCGGAAAAGCTCTATGAATTGATCCAAAAATTTGCCGGATACGGTTTCAATAAATCGCATGCGGCAGCCTATGCGGTCGTCTGTTACCACACAGGCTATCTCAAGGCGCACTACCCGACTGAATTTATGGCGGCCCTCATGACGACCGACATGGGCAACCAGGACAAGGTCGTGGGCTATTTCACCGAATGCCGGGACCTCGGAATCAAAGTGCTGGGACCGGATGTGAATGCCAGTCAAACGCACTTCGCCGTCGCGGAAGGGGCAATCCGGTTTGGCCTGGCGGCCATCAAGAACGTCGGAGAGGCGGCTGTCGAATCCGTCTTGGACGTGCGGGCTCAGGTCGGCTCCTTCGGATCGTTCTTTGACTTCTGCCGGCGGGTCGATCTTCACAAAGTAAACAAACGGATGCTCGAAGGGTTGATCAAAACCGGCGCCTTCGATTCCACCGGAGCAAAACGATCACAGCTTATGGCAGTGCTCGATCAAGCTATTGAAGAGGGTTCGGCCGCCCAGCGGGAGCGCGACCTTGGGCAAATCAACATTTTCGGCGACGAACTCAATGGACGCAGCGCCTCCACGGCCTTGCTCACGCCGCCGCTGCCGTCGCTTCCGGAATGGGATCAGGCTCAACGATTGAAGTATGAACGGGAACTGACCGGGTTTTATATATCCGCCCATCCCCTCACACGCTACGAAGCGACGCTGAGCGCCTTGTCCACCACAACGACGGTGGGATTGAAAGACTGTTCCGACGGCGCTGAGGTGAAGCTTTGCGGCATCATCGCCTCGGTCAAATCGATGCTCACCAAGAAGGGCGACCGGATGGCCTATCTCACCGTGGAGGATTTACAAGGAACTGCCGAAGTGATCGTCTTTCCCGATTTGTTCAGGACCGCTGGTGAGCTGATCGCAGCGGAACAGATCGTCCGTGTCACCGGCACGATCGATCGCGGCGACAAGGGCACCAAAATTCGAGGTGGCAAGATTGAGCCATTGACGGAGGTCCAGACCCAGTTCATTAAACGGGTGCGTATTCGTCTCACGGATCATCCCGAAGTGCGTGAGCAACTGCCTCGTTTGCTTGACGTCTTCCGACGGCATCCCGGCAGCACCACCATTTCGATGTTGTTTCGAACCGATGGGGCGTTGGAAGCGGAAACGGCTCCCCTTCCCAACCTCACCGTCTCCGCGAGCGACCACTTTGTCTCCGACATTGAAGAAGTGCTAGGCAAAGGGGCCCTCTCTTTGCTATCTTAGAGGGTCTGCTCGGCTGATTCGTTACGGTTGATTACCAGACAGGGTACACAGCGGTCTATGCGAGATTACCTCGAATTTGAAAAGCCGATCCGAGAGATCGAAGAAAAGATCGAGAAACTTTCCGCCGCGGCAACCAGCGGGAAGGCAGGTTCTCAGAATGATATTCGGAAGCTTCGTACGAAGCTCGCCCAAGTCGAGCATGAGCTGTACAAGAACCTGACTCCCTGGCAACGCACTCAACTGGCCCGCCATCCCCAACGCCCAAGCACCCTGGACTATATCAATGAGCTGACGAGAGACTTTCTTGAGCTTCATGGAGATCGTGTGTTCGGAGATGATCGGGCCATTGTGGGAGGGTTCGCCCGATTCAACGACCGTCCCGTCATGATTATCGGACATCAAAAAGGCAAGACGCTCAAGGAACGGATGCAGCGGAACTTTGGGATGCCCAACCCGGAGGGGTACAGGAAGGCGCTCCGTCTCATGAAGATGGCGGAGAAATTCAACCGCCCGATCGTGACTTTTATCGATACACCGGGCGCGTACCCCGGCATCGGGGCCGAGGAACGAGGACAAGCCGAAGCCATAGCCCGGAATCTGTTCGTCATGTCGCGCTTGACTGTCCCGATTATTTCCGTGATCATCGGCGAAGGGGGGAGCGGAGTGGCCTTAGCACTTGGTGTGGCCGACCGTGTCCTCATGTTGGAACATTCGATCTACTCTGTCATCTCACCGGAAGGATGCGCGGCGATCCTCTGGGATAGCCCCGAAAAGGTTCCCGATGCCGCCTCGGCACTGAAAATGACCGCGAACGATCTTCTTGAACTTGGCGCGATCGACAATATTGTTCCCGAACCATTGGGAGGCGCCCATCGTGAGCCCAGAGCCATCTATGATCTCGTAGGCAAAGCGTTGACCAACCAACTGTTTGAACTGCTCGATCTAGCCGCCCCACAACTCCTGGAGCAGCGCGACCAGAAATACCGCAAGATGGGGGCGGTCACTGGCCTTCTTCCGATTCAAACCTAATCCGCCTTATCCCGTTGTTTCGCGAGTAAGCAGTCCGGTCTCGGCAAATCGTCGTTCGATCGCAGCGAGGATGTGTGCCGCTAACATCGGCCGAAATGGATCGAATACCTCGGCCTCCAGATATCGATTCAGCGTTCGCGGTAATTTCCGCCGCCAAGCAACTGCCGAGACTCGAGCCTGCTCGGCGGCGGACGGGTTCCCGGTGAGGAGCCGTCGAATCTCCCGCTCAAAAAATCCCACGTGAACGGTTTCGTCTTCGAAGATCGAGGCCAGATCCTGGCGCAGCGTCAGAAGCAGTCCGGCGAATTCCAGCCCGAGTGACTCATATCCATACATCTGAACAGCCAGGGCCGGCCATTGTCGCGGGACGGACGGGAGACGCTCTCGTTCACGGGGTTGACGTCCAACCATCGTTTCGAATTGCGCCAGATGGCGTTGCTCATCTTCTTCGTGTTTTCGGAGAAACGCATAGACGTTCGGAGGAACTTCTTGCAATCGAGCCGACCTTACCGCCCCAAGCGCCATGGCCTCGGCTTTAAGAAACCGTTCCAACAAAGCCGTTTCACATTCCGGCGGGAGCCGAATGGACGTCGTGACATCGGGCGACATGATCGTCTCATGGTACGCAAACTCTACCGCGTTGTCCAAGCTCCCATTGAGAAACCGGCCATAAGGGTTGACGAGCCCCTCTCATCTGTGTACATCCTGGGTGTATTGCCAGGCTCGATGATTTTTGAGAGACTATGCGAAACCACTCACCGGACCAACGACAAACCCATGTATGAGGGTTTGAGTTTTGGTTCACCATGAGGCGATACCCATGACAAACCCCACCGCAACCGTATCTGTGGTCGTCCAACGGGTTGGTCTTTGTGTGCTTGCAGCAGTGCTACTCATGGAGACCGGCTGTGTCAACCGGCGCATCTATGAACGGACGAAGGCCGAGACGGTGGAACAGACTCAGGCCTTGGAATCGGTGCGAGAGGATGTCAAAGCGCTGGATCTGCAGATTGCCGAATTGCAAGCCGCTAACCATCGCGAGGATGCGGCCGCAAGCGACTTGCGGATGGCTATTCAGCAGGAAGAAGATCAGCTGCCCATCATGAGGCAGCGGGCCGAAGAAAGGCTGTCATCTCTCAAGGGACAGGTCGCAACCTTGATGAATCAGAGTTGGCATCTTGCCCGAAAAATAGCAGACATGCGGCAAGAGCGTGCCTCGTTGCAAACCATGGCGGCTCAATATAAGGAAGAAATGGAGACCACTCCATCTCCTTTGCTGGCTGCCGCCGACCTGAGCCAACCGGCAATGGCTCCAGGCACCGTCACGGATGCCTCGGTTTCATCCATACCACTCGGTGAAGGTGAGCCACCACAGATCGCACAAGCCGCTCCGGCTGCTTCGAGTCTTACTCCTGTCAAGCCGGCGGTATCTTCACCTCCAGTCAATATTGAACCGTCTCCGGACACCTCGTGGATCGGAATGATCGCCAATTGGTTTTCTACGATCTGGAATTGGCTGTTCGGTTAGCTTGCGCACTCTTGAAAGCACGCGCATTTCGTCAGGTGCTCTGCGAAGTCCGTGCTGTGCTCCATGCAGCCGCGGCAAATCCGGCGAGACGTCCGGTCGCCAGACATCCCGTGAGCAGATATCCTCCGGTGGGGGCTTCCCAGTCCAGCATTTCTCCCGCGCAAAATATTCCGGGGAATGAACGAAGCATCAATCTCGTATCAAGCGCGCCAAAGGAGACGCCACCGGCCGTGCTGATCGCCTCTTCCAGTGGTCGAGACGCGACACACCGTATCGGCAATGATTTGATCGACACAGCCAACCGAGTGGGATCGGCCAGCACTTCTTTGGGCACAACCTCGCGGAGAAGCCCCGCCTTTACACCGGCAATCCCGGCATGACGGTTGAGATGCGTTGCCGCCGTACGTTTGCCCCGAGGCTTTGAAAGATCTTCAGTGAGCCGCTGCAGCGAACGATCCGGAGCGAGGTCAAGCCAGACAGTCGCCGTTCCTTCTGATGCGATCACATCACGGACGACGGCTGAGATTGTATAGATGAGGCCGCCCTCCACTCCATTCTCTGTAATGAGGAACTCGCCCATCCGATGCATCACGGAATTGTCGGCGACCTTGACGACGACACCGACCGTCTTTACCGGATGTCCGGCAAATCGAGCGCGAAAATGGTCGGACCACTCAACGTCAAACCCGCAATTTGCCGGCTTCAGCGGTGCAATGCGCACACCTCGTTCGGACAAGATGCGCACCCAGGACGCATCGGAGCCGAATGTCGGCCAGCTCCCTCCGCCTAACGCCAGTACCACCGCGTCGGCTTCAACGTGACTCGGCCCTTGTGGGGTGACGAAAAGCAGCTGTCCTTCCTGACTCCATCCACGCCACCGGTGTCGGACAAAAAACCGAACGCCGGCCTGCCTTAACCGATGCAACCATACACGTAACAGCGGCGCAGCTAGAAGATTCGATGGAAACACCCGCCCGGAAGTGCCGACGAACGTTTCGACACTCAGGCCGCGAGCCCATGCGCGTATCGCCTGAGGAGGCAAGGATCGAATCGCATACTCGAGCTCCGGACGTCGAACGCCATAGCGCGAAAGAAACGGTTCCATGGGCTCCGAATGGGTAAGATTCAGACCGCCCTTTCCTGCCAACAACAATTTGCTCCCGACCGACGGCATGGCGTCATAGACCTCAACCCTTACCCCTGCGGCAACCGCCGCTTCTGCCGCCATGAGTCCGGCTGGGCCACCGCCGATTATCACAACCGTTCCCATCAGCATTCTCACGATTCGTTACGAGATGCACTCACTAGTGTACACATACGTCACCCCGGCGCCATCTCAACGCGATCTATCGTCGTATGCATCTCACCACGATTGTATCTCAAGTGAGATCCAGCTACTGGGTGAACTTCGCTCCGGCTGTCAACAGCGAGTCTTTTGCCTTCATCTTAGAGGACTCTGTACATCCAAATATTCCCGATCCCAATGACATGCTGGGCAGCAAGCGGGCGCCCGGGTGATAGGCGTTCGGGTACTGACTCCAGAACAACTGGCCGAATTGGCCCGCTTCGGCATGGATCGCAGCACCCCGCTCTGGTATGACATTTTGAAAGAGGCGGAAGTACTGGAAAAGGGCTTGCGCTTGGGGCCGGTCGGAGGCCGCATTGTCGGCGAAGCGTTCGTCGCCTTAGTACAAGCTGGCAAAGGTTCCGGTCTATCCGTGAACCGAAACCGGAATCCGACCTTGCCATCGGCCGAAGCTGGCGATTTCGAAATCACCGATTTGCTGAACTTCGCCGGTGTGGTTCATCCGCTCAACTAGATCCTACCGTACCAGCATCTGGAGTACCCTCTGAAGCAGGTACTCCACAAGGAAGATATTATTTAGAGAGCGCGTATATTCCGCAACCCATTTCCGTAGACGGAGAGGAGGGAACGGGTGCATCTTCTCCAGCCACGCCATCACCATGTCCAAGATTACACTGGATCCGGTTACTCGCACCCCAATGTTCATCGTGGTCGCATGCAGCCTATGCAATCCGTTTGCACGCGACAGGTCGTTTGAGCAGGAAACTCCGGAGCGCCACGGCCTGGTTATGCCGCTCATCCTTAGCGGAATACAGCAACGTGATAGGACCTGCCTTTGCCTCCTTCTTGATCGTGGCGAGAAGCGCCGCCTTGTTGTTCAGTTCGGCGTGGTAGCGGCGGTGGAATTCCGTCCACTTGGTGGGATCGTGGTCGAACCATTGGCGGAGAGCTGTCGAGGGACCGACATCTGGAAGCCAGAGATCAATATTTACTTGAGCTTTAGAAACCCCGCGCGGCCATAGGCGATCAACGAGAACACGGAAGCCATCGGTCTTGGCCGCTGGCTCGTAGATACGTTTGATCAGGATTCTCATGGCTGTCGAGGGTGGGCATCCTCTTAGAGGCCGATGGTTTCGATTTGTTGAACCTCCTCCGAAAACAGGGTAAAGCGATCCGATAGCAGATCTTCCTTCATATGCTGAGGGTTCGTCGTGCCGGTCAAAGGCAACATGCCGATCTGTGCCGCAAACCGGAAAATGAGTTGGGCCAATGTCACCTCATACCGTGCAGCCATGGCTCGTATCTCTGGGTCGGCGAACACCTCACGATTCGCGGTCAGCAGTGAAAAGCCTTGATAGATGATGTGGTGCGTCCGGCAAATTTCCCGCACCTCTTTGTCCCAGCCGAAGGCGGCGTAACACCGGTTCTGGACCACCATCGGCTTGTGCTTGGCCTTCATACAGAGTAAGGCCAGCTGATCGGCCGTGACGTTGCTGATCCCGATCATCTTCGTCTTCCCAGCCTCATAGAGGGATTCGATGGCCGTCCACACTTCCCAATCCTCAGTTCCTAACCCGCGCCGCGAATAGGGCCCATGCAGCACGTACGAGTCGAGATACTCCGTATGAAGATGTACCAACGAACTCGCAAAGGACTGCCTCACCTGTGTCGTAATAGTCGCTCGCGGATCGTATGGAAGACGATGATCCTGGCCGTTGATCGGGGTAAACTTGGTCTGGAGAAACAGCTGTTCGCGGGTCGTCCCATTCTCAGCCAATTTCAGGAGTGCCTCCCCGACCCGCGCTTCATCGTAATGGACCAGCTGATTGGCCGTATCGACGGCGGTAAACCCGGCATCCACTGCCTGCAATACCAGGTTGGTGGTCGCCTCTTTCTTCCACGCCGTCCCGTACATGAAGGCTGGAATGGAAACCCGATTGTAGGTGTTCAATGACATCGGAAGATCTCCAGTGAATTTCTGCACCATACACAGTTTACACTGGCAGTCTCAACTTTGGACGTTGTGATTCGTTCACAATGACCAAACGGTTGGCCACTTCTGATGAACTCTGAGACTTTCCCCATGTCCACCTAACGCCCCTTCGCAAGACAGGACACCTTGCACATCCGGGGCATTGACCACGGGGCATGTAGCGGACACCTCAAGAACGAAGTTTTACGTACGTTAATGGATAAACCGGTGTGAATCCCTACTGCAGTGCACACTAAACAGTAAACAGTGTCCTGACTCTCTTCGTTTTCGCTACACTTCTCCACCATGCCTCGCCGATAGATCCTGACCGCCGCAGAGCGTCTGGCCTTGCCGGCTATTCCCGACGACGAAGTAGAACTGATTCGTATGTGCACGTTGTCCAGATCCGATCTCGCCTTCGTGCAGCAACACCGAGATTAACCCAACCGTTTGAGCATTGCCATTCAGATGAGCTAGCTCCAACATCCAGACCGGGTTCTGGAGGAAAATGAGAAACCCAACCCACGACTTCTTCACTCCGTCGCCACATAACTTGGCCCTGGCTCCCATTGGTCTTCTTGGCGAACACGCTGTACATTGAAACTCACGTCCTCTACTGCTCCTGACCACTCTGACAACGCTGTTGGATATCAGCATGCATCCGACGCACGATATCTTCGAGAACGTCGTTGAACAGAGTACGAACAGAGCCCGCACTGCCTATCCAATTCACTTTGGTGTCTGCGCCTCGGTACTGGTGTGAGTGTGGATGCCCCTGATTGACCTGATACGTCGCATGCAACAGGATCGTTGCGGCAAATGAACTCTGCAAGGGATGATGGACCTAGAGCTGCGTGAGCCCGACGTGAACAGTCAGTTTTCAAGTCATGGCTCGATCTTTATTGAGACCGACCGTCTCGACGTCTGGAGAGTTCAAGGACTCAACCGCCTGCTGTAGCCATGACATCACCTGTCGTCCTTCCACGACCTGTGCCTCGAATACGCCAAGATCCTCCTTGCTTTTGCGGTCATCCACGACCGACGCAATTCTCACGGCATAGCCCTCAATGCGATCCAGCGGCTTGCCGGCTGTGGCCGCACTGAAATCGATAGCTAGGGGATCGGTTATGGCACATGCCGCACAGAGACTCAGCAGCACACCGGCCTGCAGTATCGTTGCCCATACCCTGCTCGTCATGGTGTCGAAAGGGGCCCTTCTGGGTGGCTCAAGGCCTCGATAATCTGATCGGCCGTACGACGGATACTCTGTTGAAGGGTTTCTCTTATGTGTTTGCCACCATCGCTGGCCCATGCATTGGCTGTATTCACGATCGAATACTGCATAGTGGTGAGATCGAGTTCGCGGAGCTGTTTCCCCTGGCCTGGTAAAGACGTGTGATGAGAAATCCATGCCTATACAACGGGGCCATTCTTTTCTGGGCATCATCACCGGCTTCAGATGACATGAGATGAGCAGCCCTTGGCACGACCCGTACTTCTGTATCGAATCTCAAGACAGAAAAGTCGGATGAGAGCACATATGTCGGAGTCAAGAGCAGGAGCGCATCTTCGGAACCGGCTGCCAAGAGAGATGGTATCCGCTTCGGCTTATTGTCATGGACCACTTCAACCTTCTTCATATGCAACCATGGAATGGCCTCAAGTCTGGTGCCGAGCGCTTTATGCAGTTCGGTTTCAACTTCATAATCAATCAACGTATCGCGAATCGGTCTCAGGGCGGCTTCTGCTGTACTCGCGCGCGAGTGTTCAAGAGCCACATCGATCAGCATGGGAAGCAATCCTCCGCCGGTAGCCATGGACGCCTGTGACTTGTCGACATCCGCCAGGATTTCCTTTTGAACGGCGAGAATCACGCCATTGGATGAATGTACGCGCTGAGAAAGTTCAGGCCTAAGGGCAATATGGGCCGGTTCCATAGCGCATGCGGTCAAGGTGCAGAGAAGAATGCCGGTCAGAATTCTTATGACTATCGTCCGCACGTGAGCCTCCTCGGTTGTTGTCACTTCGTCACGGCTTGTTCCTCAACTAATGTAGCTCCCAGGTGTCAGGAACCATTGTGCACACTTGTTCCTTTATGGGATTTCTGTTCAGCGCTTTCCTGAGGAAACACTGTCATCCTTTTTGGGCGTTCCTGTCTGCAGCTCTTGGCTCATCTTTTCCATACTTTTTTTCAAGAACGACTCTGGTTCGCTTGCAGCGGCCTCTGTTAACAGACCAGCAGTCGATGGCTCACCTGTCGCAAACAGCGCCTGCGCCGCGGCTTCACGAATGTGCACGTCCTTGGAGGACAAGAAAGGTGTGAGCGTTGGGATGGCGTTACCTTTAGCCGTCTGCCCCAGCGTCACAATGGTGGCTCTGAGAAAGCCGCTTGGAAGATTTGTTTCTGACAAGAGACTCGTCAGGAAGCGTTGCACGTTCGGATAGTCTGGGTAATGGCGTAATAGACTCAACGCCCGGAGCCGGTGGTATTTTCTCGCATCCGGATCCTTCACGATCTGCATTAAGAGATTTGGAACTCCTGGTCCGAGCGTCGCGAGGTCTTGTGGAGATGGAACATATTCGTGTCCTGATAGCATGGCAAGTAGCGCCTCTCGCGATGGCTGCGTCGGTTGAGCATCCCCAACCGATGGTGTGCCAAACAACATTATTGTAAATAGAATCGCACTGACTGTGAAAAACAGCGTCTGGATCCCACGTTTCATTGTGGCCTCCGGTTTTCAAAGAGTTATTTCGAGTTCCATTCATGCTTCTGTCAGTGAACATAGGGGCTTTGATGAAGGACAAACTTCTGACCTGCAGTGAGCTGATCTTGAACCATGCCCCCTGGTCGTGGAGCAGTCCAAAACATGAGGTTCTTTCCATCTAAGTTGAGACAGTCATTCACTGATACCTGGCCAATGAGAGGGGCTGGACACTCGGGAGTATCCTGAATAGGGTCAACTCGTTCCCAGGAATTAAGCTCGCTTCGGCCATGTAGGTCAGCATCTAGACCTAAACAGGTTAAAGCTTCCAGGAATCCCAAGTGACCTCCCGCGCCGCAACTCTCGGTCGTATGGTAAAGACCTAGAAAATGTCCCCCTTCGTGGGCCATAGTGACACCCTGCTGCAGAAGGTCTTCCTGCGATAGGCCGCTAAGCCCTTCACCTAGGGTCGTGATCACGACACCGGAATATCGAGTCCCCTGTAGGAACGCCGGACCTGCTATTTTCCCTGCCTTCCCCAGAATGCCCGATTCAAAGGCTCGCACAAAGAAGAAATTCAACGCCTGATTCCCGGTCATGCTGCTTTGCGTCAACAGTTCTCTAAATTCATCCTCACTGCCCAGAATTGTCAGCTCGTTGGCCTTGTTACAGTTAAACCTCCCTGCCACGTTCACCTGAATATTCGCTGACGCATAGATTCGCTTGAATTCGTTGAAAAGGACCTGGAAGTTCGGATTAGTGAGCGCATTGTCCGCATTGAGGTCCGGAATCCCACAGAATATGAGGTTGACGTCAAGAGTTCCCCCCGTGGGGTTTTCTCTGTGGTTGATGATTGCATGAACTTGCACGGTGGCAGGAACAGAGTGACTTGCCACCAGAAATTTGTATGTCCCGGCGGGAATACTATAGTGCGGTGTATGCGGGAAAATACCAGACGCCAAAGTATCACCAACCTCTTGTAGGGAGTTCCTCCCGATAGGGTCTACGGATGTCGATTGCGGCCTAACAAGCATCTTACCGGTAGGATCAATAAGCTCCTCAATGTCAACATCTGCTACGGTATCTCCGCCATCTGCGATCAACATAAATGATGCGGTTCCCGCTTGAACTTGTAGCGAAATCAGTTGGGCCTTCGTATCGGCAGCCAGATCGAAGTTGCCCAGATTTTTCACCTCCATTTGGGATGTAGTCCCCCCGCCTGCTGGTGGCGGTGAGCTGGTCTGTGACGGCGGGCTGTCTCCGCCGCCGCCACACCCAGGCAGGACCGTCCACATGAGGATCACAATAAAAAAAGATCTCAGACGCTGCATTTCTGCGACCATACCGTATCTCCTTCTACATAGAGTGGGACTTCAACTTAGCGCGTCATGGCATCCAGGCTACTGCTGTCACCGCCGCATCCTTGAGAAAGGCTGAGAGTGACGGCATAGAGGATCTCAACGAAACGAACCAGCAACTTCTGCCGCAATGCAAACACCGTTGTGGAATTGTTCACCGGATCGGCCATTTAATTATTAGTGGTATAATAATAGTTATAATTCGGCCGTAGTTGTACTGGATCACTGAGCACATCGTCAACTCCTACGTAGGTGGTTATTTTCATATCTGGCGTATCAGGCTGTACAGATGATACGGTTCATACTCAGCAGCAACGACTTGGTGATGAAGGGCCCCCTCTCCGCGCATCTCTATCAGGCGGGTCTTCTGGAGGCCCGTTCCCACCCAGGCAGCGGTACCACTTGATCCCGGAATCAAGCAGGACCACAACCACCAGTATTGCGATGCAGAGCACCAACACCGCACTGAAGCCTCGCTTTTCGCCAATAAACTGCCCAATTAACTCCACGCACGCACTCAACGTCATCACGGCGACAAACACCATCGGGCCGATCGTCACCCAGATGTAGCGGGCCTTCCCCATCCGAATCAGGACGGTGGTCCCCACACAGAGCGCCAGCGTGCCCAGCAGTTGATTAGCCACCCCAAACATCGGCCACAAGTTCGAGACCGATCCCGTATAGAGCAGCGCGCCCCACGCACAGACCACCACGAGGCTTGCCACCACTGCGGCGGGCATGGACCCGAAATCTCAACATGCGCGATAGGCTCTTCCACCAAGCTCCTGGACGAGATACCGTGCCACCCGCGTGCCGGCCTCAATGGTGGTGAGAATGAACAGCGCTTCGAAAAAACAGGCAAATTAAAACCAATAGGCCAACAATCCGGAAATCTCATTGAACCCGGGCAAAGCTCCAA
>CAZNBG010000028.1:0-15589 GCA_964570915.1 uncultured Nitrospira sp.
CGAGCGGCCCTTTCGGTGGAGGCACGAGAAGGGGTTTCGGAACGGATTCGGGCGGGCGACCCCGTCACCAGCCCAACCTCGGCCGACACTACCGGGCGGGCCGGCGTCGGCCGACGTTGCGAGTGAGCAAGGCGCCCATCCGGTGACCACCGGGCGTGTCGCTCCCCCCACTCACACGCAGCGGCATTTCACCTGGTTCCTGTGGGGAGGTCTGTCGGGGCTCGCCCTCATGGCGGGGGTCGGTATCTTCAATCCGACAGTCAGCCTCGGCGAGATCGTGTTGGTGGGGTTATGCCCGATCCTTGCGGTTGGCATCATTGTCAACCGCCGGCTTCTCCACGAGAGCGAACGTCGTGAGACGTTAATTCAGGAGCAGATCTCTTTCGTCGAATCCCGCCATGAAGAATTGCGCGCCGCTTATTTGGAGCAAGAACAGATGCGGGTGGAGTTACGCCGAAAGGTGGCCCAACTCACGGCGCTTCACCGAGCAGGACTCTCGTTCAACTCGACCTTTGAGCGAGACGCGTTGCTGCATCAAGTATTGGAAGCGCTCACGCACGAACTCAGCTACAACAGTGCCATGGTATCCATGTTCGATCCCGTAGAGAATACCGTTCAGCACATACGGGTCATCGGCGCGCCTCCGGAGGTTGAGGAATTCGCTCAATCTTGCCGTATCCCGATCAAGGACCGTGAGAGTCCCGAGGGGATGGTGGTGCTGCAAGGACAGCCGCTCTTGGTCAAGGATATCGAATCGATACGGCACAGTCTCCATCCGCTCAATCAGCGATTGGCCGAATTGAGTAGAACCAAAGCCCTGGTCGTGGTTCCCATCAAGACCAAAGACCGTGTGTGGGGCATGTTGACGGTCGATCGCTCGCACAATCAAAGCGTGACAGAAGACGATTTGGAGCTGATGACGACGGTCGCGAGTCAGGTCTCCATCGCGTTGGACAACGCGTCAGCCTACCAGCAGATCGAAGAGTGGAATGTGGGCTTGGAACTCAAGGTGCGTGAGCGCACGGAGGCGCTGGAACGAGCCGACCGTCTGCGCGCACAATTCCTCTCGCACGTGTCACACGAATTACGAACACCGCTCACATCCATCAAGGGATTCATCCAAAATCTGCTGGACGGGCTGACGGGGCCGTTGAACGAGAAACAGCAGCGGTATCTCGTGCGGATGTCGGAGAACTCGGATCGGCTGGTTCGTATGATAGAAGATCTCCTCGATCGCACCCGGATCGAAACCGGACGCTTGGAAATCCATCCCGCCGATATCGAACTGGAGCCTTGCCTCGCCGATGTGATCGAACAGCTGAAACCGTTAGCTCACGTGAAACAGCAAACATTGGAGTTCTGTTGTGTCGGCGCCAACATCGTGGTCTGGGCCGATCGTGACCGGTTGATTCAGACCGTCGTGAACTTGGTGCAGAACGCCATCAAGTTCACGCCACCAGGCGGAAGCGTCACGGTCACGTGCGAACTGACAAATCATCGAAGAGCGACCGTGTTGGTTCGAGATACTGGCCCCGGCATACCTTCTGTACACCTTGACAAGATTTTTGACCCGTTCTTCCGCATTCAGGAGGGCCAACGCACCGGACCCAAAGGATTGGGACTGGGGCTTTCCATCGTGAAAACGTTGGTGGAACTGCAAGGAGGGGACGTGACAGCCCGTAACCTGTCAACCGGGGGCGCAGAACTTTCCTTCACCATTCCGATCTATGCCGTCCAGACGCCACTCGTGCTTGAGTCGCATCTCGTTGGCCGACAGATTCTGGTTGTGGATGATGACGCCGATATTCAGCAACTGCTTCATGACCGGTTGAGGGCCGGGGGGTACCTGACCTGTTCAGCATACGATGGCCGTCAAGCGTTGGACACCCTGCAAACAGGGGAATTCGGCGGGATGATTCTTGACATTGGGATCGGGCAGGTCGATGGTCTGGAGGTGTTGCGACGAGTCCGTATGACAAATCAGCAACTTCCTATTATCATGATCACCGCGTCCGGATCCCAAGAGCTGGCGGTCAAGGCGATTGGAATGGGGGCCCAAGCCTACTTGCTGAAGCCCTTCGACGCCGGTGAACTTCAACAGGCTATGGATCGCTGGTTTCAACGTGCGTGATCTGCGAACGACACTCGCTCCGGGCAGTCGGGTACGACCCGCTGGGCATCGAGCCGGTTTCTCCCTCAGTGGCCTCGGGAGTCACCTGAATTGCGGACTTGCCCTTCTGACTTTTGTCGTCATCGTGTTCAGTTCTTCTCTGGTGTCTGCTCAAGTTCCCCGCGTCTATGGACAGGGAGCGGCTGCGTCGGGGATGGGCAATGCCTTCGCCGCACAGGCCGATAATCCTTCCGCCCTTCATTACAATCCCGCCGGTATGACGCAGCTTCATGGCGTGCAAATGATGGCGGGGGGTATGCTCGTCGGAGGGACGACTGACTTTAGAAGTCCGAGTAGCGTCACGACCACTGGCGATCATGATGGCGCCTTTGCCTGGCCCGGTCCGGGTCATGGGTATATCACGGCAAATCTCCAAGGTCTTGGTGTCTCTCTGCTTGACAAACTGACGGTAGGAATAGGCGTCAACACTCCATTCGGGTCGGTCATGCGATGGCCGGATACCAGTCCCTTTCGAGCCACCACCACGTTTACCGCATTGCCATTGTTTGACATCAAGCCGACACTTGCGTATCAGCTCCATCCGGATTTCTCCATCGGGGCTGGAGCGGACATCTACACGTTCGCAAATTTCTTCGGTGAAGGTCATGCGGAATTGCAGTCTGTCTCGCCTCTTTCTGGCAGCAAAGTCGAATTCAACGGCAAAGGCACGGCCCCTGGATTCAACGTCGGTGCGTTATATACGGCGTTGCGGAATGGGGATGGGCAGCCAACGGCGAATGTGGCCGTGGTGTATAGAAGCCAGGCGACACTTCATTTGGATGGAGCATTGTTAAGCAACGGGGTCAAAATCCAAGATGCCACCACGACGCTGGTATTGCCACAAGTCATTACCGGCGGAATTGCTTTGTGGCCGCTTCGAAATGCGGAGCGCGAGTGGAAACTCGAGTTGAATGTGGATTACGTCGGTTGGAAATCGGTCCGAAACCTGGATATCCGGCTGGCCAACGGACTGGTCATTCCCCAGCCGCAAAATTGGAAAAGCACCTATGCCATTTTGGTCGGGACCGAGTATCGGTGGTTAAAGATCGATCGGTTGCCTGGCTGGGAGATCACGGTGCGAGGCGGGTATACGAACCAGCAAACGCAGGTGCCGGACCTCAATTTCAATCCTGGGGTCCCCTCGGCCGATCTCCACGTTATTTCGACTGGCCTCGGCCTTGTGTGTAAAAGCAATGGGTCATTCTTGGGACTGTTCTCATGCGGCGGTCTTGGAATCGGACCGGTCAAGGCAACACTTGTCGGGGTGGATCTCTCGTACCAGACATTCCTCTACGAGCCGCGGACGATCTCAGGGAATACGGGGCTTCGCGCTGCGGTAAACGGACTATACAATACGACACTGCACGCCGGCGGATTGTCCGTCCGTGTCAGTTTCTAGCCGTGACGTTTCCAACGCGGACGCTGGGATTCTTATTCATTTTCGTGAAACACCGGTGAACAGACGCGTCAAAAGGGTTTAAGGGGAGAGGTAGAGTCTTGGAATCTTCGGACTCATCGCGCACAGAACTTCATATGAGATTGTCCCCGTCCATTCCGCAATATCGCGGGCGGTGATCCGCTCGGTCTTCTGTTGCCCTATCAGCACCACTTCATCCCTGACGGCGGCGTTGGGGATGGTCGTGACATCCACCATGATCATATCCATGCAGACCAATCCCACGATGGAAGCCCGCTGTCCTTGGATGAGCACATGGCCTCGATTCGAGAGCTGTCGGCTGATTCCGTCGGCGTACCCAATGGGGAGGACTGCCACCCGCGTAGCGTGCTTCGCCGTGAAGGTTCGATTGTAACTGACCGTTCCTCCCGGTTGGATGGTTCGGATCTGCGCGATGCATGTTCTGAGCGAGAGAACGGGTTTCAGGTCGGGAGCCTGAACAGACTGGGGAAGGGTATGGTATCCATAGAGCATGATGCCTGGACGGACCAGGGTGAAATGGGCTGAAGGAAAACGGACGGCTCCACAGCTATTGGATACATGAATGAGGGGAACACGGAACCCCGCCCCAATCACGATCTTCAGCGCTCGGCTAAAGCGGCTGATCTGTTCCTCGGTCGCGTCCGGGGCGAGACCGTCGCTATCGGCCAGATGAGACATCAATCCTTCCAGCTGTAAAGACGGGGGAAACTGACGGGCATTGATCAGCGTTTCCAGTTCGTCCTGCGTCAGACCCAATCGACCCATGCCGGTCTCGATTTTGAGATGAATCGGGTAGGGGACCGCCCGTGCAGCTGCAGCCTGGCCGAGCGCGATGACCATGGAAAGATCGCTCACCACCGGGGTAAGTTGATAGGCGAAGAGATCACCGAATTGCTCTTTGAAGACTGGGCCTAGAATGACAATCGACGCATTGATGCCGGCCCGCCGAAGCTCGACCCCCTCGTCAGTCGAGAAGACCGCCAGGCGCGTGACACCATGGCGGACCAACGTCTGCGCCGTTTCAATCGCCCCATGACCATAGGCGTTGGCCTTGACCACCGCCATGACATCGCATCCAGGAGAGAGAATCCGCTGAAATTGGGAGAGATTGTAGGCCAGTGCCGTCAGATCGACGGTGGCAAAGGTTGGTAAGAAGGTCGATGGAATCGGCACGCGATGAAGAGAGAATCAGGAAGCCGGACTCAGACTTCCATGATTTCCTGTTCCTTTTTCTTGATCACGTCGTCGATCTTATGCCCGTATTGCTCGATCAGCTTTTGAGTGTCCTGCTCGGCTTTGCGCAGCTCATCCTCGGTCAGCTTCGCATCCTTTTGGAGTTTCTTCAACTCTTCGTTCGCTTCGCGCCGGAAGCCCCGAATCTGTACCTTCGTCTCTTCGCCGTGCTTCTTGCACACTTTAGTCAACTCTTTGCGGCGTTCTTCCGTCAGCGGTGGGAGGGGGATGCGAATCAACTTTCCGTCGTTTGACGGCGTGACACCCAATCCTGACGTGGATATGGCCTTCTCGATTTCTTTGATCAGTTTCGGTTCCCAGGGTTGAATGGTGATCAGCCGCGCTTCGGGGGTGGCGATGTTGGCCACCTGCTTCAGCGGGGTCATGGTTCCATAATAGTCGACGCGGACTCCGTCGAAAAGGGCGATGGACGCTCGTCCGGTTCGAAGGCCGGACAAATCTTTGCGCAGGTGCTCGAGCGCCTGATCCATGTGAGCGATGAATGATTGTCGAACCGCGGCTGCATTGGACATGAGTGCACCTCGTGATGGGGTCAGTGATCACCGAGCGTAACCACCGTGCCAATCGGCTCGCCCATAGCCACGCGCTTGAAGTTGCCTTTCACCTTCAAATTGAACACGGTGAGAGGCAATTTATTATCCATGCACAGGCTGATGGCCGTAGAATCCATGACCTTGAGATTCTGATTCAGGATGGAGAGAAAGGAAATTTTGTCATACTTCTTTGCCGAGGGGTGATTGACGGGGTCGGCATCATAAATTCCGTCCACCTTCGTGCCTTTCATGATCACTTGAGCGCTGATCTCCATCGCGCGTAGAACGGCGGCGGTATCGGTGGAAAAATAGGGATTCCCTGTCCCGCCGGCGAAGATGACCACGCGGTTCTTTTCAAGATGACGGATGGCTCTTCGACGGATGTACCCCTCAGCCAGTTGGCGCATCTCGATGGCGGATTGGACACGGGTCATGATACCGGCCCGCTCCAGCGCATTCTGGAGGGCCAGGGCGTTGAGCACGGTCGCCAGCATTCCCATATAGTCTGCAGAGGCCCGCTCCATGCCGGAGGCGCTGGCTGCGATCCCTCGAAAAATATTGCCGCCGCCGATGACGATAGCTACTTGAATCTCAAGGGCAACAACGGAGGCAATCTCTGCGGCAAGGTTTTCAAGAATGGACGGTTGGATGCCGTAGCCCTGCTCACCAGCCAACATCTCCCCACTGACCTTCAGAAGGAGGCGCCGGTATTTCGCTGAGCTCATGCTTCGCCTAATTGATAGCGGGTGAACCGACGGATATTCATGTTCTCGCCGATCTTGGCGATCTTTTGGGCGAGCAAATCCTTAATGGTGACGGCCGGATCCTTGATGAACGATTGTTCCAGCAGGCAATTTTCCTGATAGAACTTTTCGAGTTTGCCTTCGATGATTTTGGGCCATGCGGCGGAAGGCTTACCCATTTCCTTGGCCTGTCCCTCGTAGATCGATTTCTCTTTCTCGACGACATCAGACGCCACATCGTCGCGCTTTACGAATGACGGCTTTGCGGCGGCGATCTGAAGCGCGAGATCGTTGACGAAGGCTTTAAACTCCTCATTGCGCGCGACGAAATCGGTTTCACAATTGACCTCGACCAACACGCCGATCTTTCCGCCCATGTGAATGTAGGAATGGATCAGGCCTTGATTGGTTTCGCGCCCGGCTTTCTTGGCCGCCGCCGCAAGTCCTTTCTGACGCAGATAGTCGACGGCCTTTTCGACGTCATTGCCGTTCTCAGTGAGGGCCTTCTGACAATCCAGAATACCTGCCCCCGTCTTTTCCCGAAGTTCCTTCACGAGCTGACTGGATCCTGCCATGATTCGTTATTCCTTCACACTTTCGATGAGGTGAGCCGTTGATGGAATCGATCGCATTAACTTACGAAACCGGAACGCTTTCGACGCGCATGGCTGGCTTCTTTTCCCCGCCGGCGGGAGCCGATTGAAATTCTGCTTCTTCGCGCTGGACTCTCATATGCGCGCCTTCAATGCACGCATCCGCGATCTTGGACGTAATGAGCTTGATCGAACGAATGGCGTCGTCGTTTCCGGGAATCGGGTAGGCGATGTCATCGGGGTCGCAATTGCTGTCCAAGATGGCGATGACCGGGATATCGAGCCGTTTGGCTTCCTGAACGGCAATCTTCTCGATTCGTGTGTCGAGAACGAACACCGCTCCCGGAAGTCCGCGCATGTTTTTAATGCCGGACAAGTACTTTTGGAGTTTGGCGATATCCTTCTGCATGAGGAGGATTTCTTTCTTCTTGAGGCCATGCTCGCTGGGGTTGAGGAGGGTGGTCTCCATCTTTTTCATCTTATCGATACTGCGTCGAATGGTCTGGAAGTTGGTCAGCATACCACCCAGCCATCGCTGGTTGACGAAAAACATATTAGCTCGTTTGGCTTCTTCTTCAAGTATTTCCGCTGCCTGCCGCTTCGTCCCGACGAACAGGATGGATTCTCCCGCTGCGACAAGATCTCGGATGAAGGCATAGGTGTGCTCCATCCGTGCGAGGGTTTGTTGCAGGTCAATGATATAGATCCCGTTCCGCTCGCCGAACAGAAACTTTTTCATCTTGGGATTCCAGCGGTTCGTCTGGTGCCCGAAATGAACGCCGGCTTCCAACAACTCCTTGATTGCCACGACTCCCATGCCTTCACCTCCCTTCAAGCTTGCAGAGCGCCCAATATTAAGGCGAGGGAATCGCTTCCCTTATTCTCAAGCCGTGCAGCGTGCCTAACGCTGATAGTGATTTTATTGAAATGGGCCGGCTCCATTTACCGCGAATCGGCCCCTGTCAGACCCAGACCGGGGACGCTACCATAGTCCCGCGTCGGTTTCAAGCTGCAAACCGTCTTTCGGCCTAAGATCGATAACTTGCGTTAATGCGGACATAATCATACGAAAGATCCGTTGTCCACATGTGAGCGCACGCCCGGCCCTGTCCGAGATGGACGGCGACGGTAAACTCTTTCCGCTTGAAGACTTGAGCGATCTTGCCCTCGGCTGCAAGCCCCAATCCGACCCCTCGTTTCACCATAACAACATCATCGAAGCACATCGTCACTTTGCTTGGGTCAATTGCAATACCGGATCGGCCGAGGGCCGCCATGACTCTCCCCCAATTCGCATCCTCGCCGAACATGGCCGTTTTGACCAGATTGGATGTCGCAATGGTTTCGGCCACCCGTTTCGCCGCTGCCGTAGCTGTGGCGCCTTCAACCAGAATTTTGACGACCTTGGTGACCCCTTCTCCATCACGACAAATCATGAGAGCCAATGCTTGTGCGGCTTCGGTCAAGAGACGTTCGAAGTCGCGATAGGACCGGGTGCCTTCTTGAATAGCTCGATTTGCGGCAAGGCCGTTGGCAAGACAGAGGACGGTGTCATTCGTGCTGGTATCCCCGTCCACAGTAATGCTGTTGAACGATTGATCGACGGCGGACTTCAGTACATGCTGAAGACTGGCCGGAGCAATAGCGGCGTCGGTCGTCAGATAGGCGAGCATGGTCGCCATATTCGGATGGATCATTCCCGACCCTTTGGCCATGCCTCCGATGGTGATCACGCGACCGCCGATTTTGGCTCGCAGAGCGACGGTTTTCGCTCGTAGATCCGTGGTCAGAATCGCTTGAGCCGCTTGGCCGCCTCCCTGAGCGCTGAGGCGCGAAATCAGTGTTGGAATGGCCGCCGTGATGCGATCAATCGGCAGTACTCGACCGATGACACCGGTTGACCCCACGAATACCTGGTGCACAGGTGTGCAAAGCTGCTGTGCCACGGCTCCCGCCATAGCGTTTGCCGCGATCATCCCATGCTCTCCGGTGCACGCATTGGCGTTCCCGCTATTGACAATGATTGCCCGTCCACGATGAGTCCGAAGATGACGCCGGTCCAGGAGAACAGGCGCAGCGGCGACTCGATTCTTCGTAAAGACTCCGGCGATCGGTCCGCTGACATCGGACACGCACAGGGCTAAATCGAGAAGTCCCGGTTTTTTGATCCCGCAGTGCATACCGGCTGCTCGGAATCCCAGGGGTGCTGTGACACCCACGCGTTGTTGTCCCATAACGATTTCTCAGTTAAAGTTGGGGCTCTGTGCGGCGATCGTCGGAGTCTTGTGATTAGGGATAACTGCTCGGCGCCGTAAGGCCGGTATCTTCAGCAATACCCAGCATCAGATTCATGGCTTGAATCGCTTGACCAGCGGCTCCTTTTACCAGATTGTCGACCGCAGCGACCGTCACGACCCGTCCGGTCCGCACGTCTGTGTAGACACCGATGTCGCAGTAGTTCGTCCCCTTGATATACCGTGGATTGGGAACACCGTCTTCATAGAACCGGATGAACCGTTCGCCTTTATAGAAATCTCGGTACAGATTCCGAAGATCGACAAGGTCCACCGGCGTTGTCAATTTGCAATAGGCCGTACTCAGGATGCCCCGATTCATCGGCACAAGATGGGGCGTGAAGGTCACGGTGACGGATCCGGCTTTATCCATAACCCCGGAAAGTTCTTGTTCGATTTCCGGAGTATGTCGATGCTGCCCAATCTTATAAGGTTCCAAAGATTCATGTGCTTCGGGGAAATGATAAGGAAGGGCGGGACTCCGACCGGCGCCAGACACGCCGGACTTTGCATCGATCACGATCGTCTCAGGCTGCACGAGTCCTTTGGCAAAGAGCGGCGCCAATTGTAGGACCGCTGCCGTGGGATAACATCCCGGTGAGGCGACCAATTTCGCCTTGGCTATCGCGGCACGATGGAGTTCCGGCAAGCCATAGACTGCTTCTTGCAACAGCTGTGGGTGCGCATGCGAAGTCTGATACCATGTCTCATAGGTGCCAACATCTTTCAGCCGATAGTCCGCGCTGAGGTCAACGACCAGCTTGCCGGCCTTGATACAGACAGCAACTGCGTCCTGAGATTTTGTATGGGGAAGCGCCAGAAAAATGGCATCCGCTCGTTCCGCCAATCTTTCCGGCTCCAATGCTTCGAATCGATGCTCAACGACTCCCTTCAAGCTGGGGAAGACCGAGGAGATCAACTGCCCCGCAGACTTTTCAGACGTCACCGCAGTGATCGTAAAACAGGGATGGGCTGCGGCGAGTCGAACAAGCTCCGCGCCGGCATACCCACTGGCACCCGCGATGGCGATTCGGAATTCCTTGGTCATCAGTCAAAATCCAGCGAGAACCGACGCGCACTCATATGACGAAGGCACAAAAAAGGGAAGGCATGGAGCCTTCCCTTTTGAAACGTTGGCTCCTATGCCTAGCGCTTGGAGTACTGGAATCGCTTTCGGGCTCCTTTCTGCCCGTACTTCTTGCGTTCCTTCACCCGTGAGTCACGGGTGAGCAGCCCCTCCTTTTTCAGTGGACTGCGTGTTGAAGGAGTCATCGCAACGAGTGCCCGCGCGATGGCGTGACGGAGCGCTCCGGCTTGTCCGGTCGGTCCGCCTCCATAGACAGTGGCGCTGATCGAATATTTGCCCATCAGACCGGCCATTTCAAGCGGTAGCTGGATGATCTGCCGGAGGGTAAGACGAGGAAACGCCTTTTCCAACGGCGTATCATTCACGACAATTTCGCCCGCGGTTCCGGTTACCCACGCTCTCGCGACCGCGCACTTTCTCCGTCCCGTTGCGTACTGTGTCACCACTGCCATGCGATTCGTCTCCTTCTCGTTGTGGAAGTCTTTCTAGAGAGAAATAGGCTCTGGACGCTGTGCCTGATGCGGATGATCAGGTCCAACATACACACGCAGTTTTCGAGCCATACCATTGCCAAGCGGTGTCTTGGGAAGCATGCCCTTGATCGCCCTGGTCAGAAGTTGCGTCGGGTCTTTTCGAAACAGGTGTTCGGCGGAAGCCGTCTTCAGACCTCCCGGATATCCCGTGTGGCGGTGGTATAGTTTGGTTTCCATCTTTCCGCCGGTCAACTGGATCTTCTCCGCATTCACGATGACCACGTGATCGCCCAGATCGACATTCGGCGTGAATGTCGGCCGATGCTTCCCCCGTAAAACACTTGCCACCCGTGCGGCCAAGCGGCCAAGAGTTTTCCCTTCGGCATCCACAAGATGCCACGTTTCTTTCACATCTGTCGGCTTTTCCAAGTACGTCATCATCTTTTTCTTCTCCACTGCTTCAACATTGCAACATTAAGAAAGGAGTTTAGACCTCCCGGGCACCGATATTCTTCGTTTCCAGCCTCGACAACCAGGCATCGAGATTTTGGCCGCTGCGCCTTTTCCACACATCCTGAGTGACATAAATAGGCGCTTGGCATCGAAGAGCCAAGGCAATGGCATCACTCGGCCGAGAGTCGATCGTACGTGCGACCCCTTTGTTTTCGAGGAAGACTGTCGCGTAGTAGGTGCTGCTCTTCACGTCCGTGAGGACCACCCGCTCCGTCTTGATGCCTAAATGCTCTCCGAAACTTTTGATTAAATCGTGACTCATGGGCCTTGGAGTAATCGACGTATCCAAGGCGCGCCTGATGGCTTCACCTTCGGAGGATCCGACCCACACCATGAACTGTTCAGAGCTGCCGTCTGCTCGTGCCAGTACGACGATCCTTGTGTCCGTGTTCGAGTCTTCGACGACGCGATTGACAGTGAGCTGAATCAATGGTTCTGCCGATTGAGATAATCGCTCTTCCATAACAGGACAACCAGTCAGGAATCCAGCTTTCCAAAGTCCTCGGGTTTTAGATTCTCCAACCACTGATCGAGTTCTTCCGAACTCTGTTTTCGAATCACGGACTCGCTCGCAAAAATCGGAGCTTGGGTCCGAAGCGCCAGGGCAATGGCGTCGCTTGGACGGGAATCAACAGTATATTCGGAATCTGCGTAGGTTAGATGCACTTTGGCAAAGTATGTGTTCTCACTCAGGTCCGTAATGACCACGCTGATAATCTTGGCGTTAAACGCGTCCAGGTAAGACTTCATGAAGTCATGGGTCATCGGGCGGGGCGGGGCAACACTCTCCAGCGCCAGGCTGATCGAGCTTGCCTCCGATTTTCCAACCCAGATAGGAAGCATTTCCGCTTGCTCATCGTCTCGAAGGATGACGATATACGCATTGTTGTAGGGGTCGAACATGAGCCCCTTGACCTGCATCTGCGTAATCATCCGCGCACCTGCTCGTCACACACACTTCCACTCACGGGTGTCAGCTCACCGTAACACTTTCGAATTCGTGATGTCAACGAACTCAGCGACAATGCAGAGAAAACCTTCCGGCGGGATCCCCCAGCCCATTTCTTGACAAGAACACCGACTCAGTTACTTGGTGGGCGATAATTCTCTGCGACCTTTGACGAGTCGACCTGTTCCCCCAATTTCAAGAACGCCTTCATCTGTTTGCGCACGAGTTCACGACCGCTCTCATCACCGAGGTTGACTTGATATTCATTGATGACCATCACACGCATGCCTTCCCATTTCTTCCAGCAGTTCACACAAACCTTGCTTTTCACCTCTGATTCAAGCTTGCCGAGAAACAGGGGGGACGTAATCGCCTCGCCGGTTTGTCCGCATGTGACACAAGATAACTCTGCCATAATGACTGTACTCCTTTGTCAAAGCGACGATTCGCGCAGCGACCTATCGAGCCGATCATTCTAGCAGACTTGTCCAGATCAAAGAAAGCCATGATCACGCAATTGACCCCATCCTGACGACGTGTTAGAAAAGCGCCCGATAAGCCGACTCTTTGGATGGCTTCGCCCGGATGGCGGAACTGGCAGACGCGCCGGACTCAAAATCCGGTTCTCGCAAGAGAGTGGGAGTTCGACCCTCCCTCCGGGCACCAATTCAACGCGAAGCCGACGTGGCGTATCGTTGAACGATGCCATTGAGTCTTGGTCGGTGGAGGTGATGATGGAGCAAGTCAACCGCCGATGCGAACACCTCTTGACAGCGCCGTGCTATTAGCCTAGGTTCTGTCATATTTCTCAATGGTGTATAAATATCTCCGTACGGGTAGACTGTAGCCACCGAACATACATAATCCAGCTTAAGCATGATCGTTCGAAATCTTTCCATAGCATCACCTGTCCAAATCATTAAGGAGGCAGCACATGCGTAAAGTGTTGGCACTAGGGGCCGCGATACTTTGTGTCGGCTCTATGAATGTCGCAGTGGCTCAAGAGCGACTACAGCAGTCCGGTGGGTCTGCCATGGGTGTGGGTACAGGGGTTGGCGATGTGTCTGGGAGCGCCAATCGTGTCCAGGCCTATGATCGTAGTGCGTTCCTCGATCGTCTCTCTCTTCCGGAAACAATCTACGGACGGGTTCTGGCCATTGATTTTCCAGCGGGGAAACTGCTCCTGGAAACGGGTGGAAGCTCGCATGACGAAGGCCGTGCAGGGTCAGGAACCATGAGTTCCATGACGGTCTACTTCGATGAGAGAACCAGTATGGACCAACTCAAGGTCTTGAACAGTGGCGATGATATCTCGCTTCAGGTAGTTGAAGCAGTCACGCCCAATCAGCAGTATGGCATCGGCCGCAAGCTCGTTCGCGAGGTCTACTTGCTGCGCGGCAATGAAAAACTCGCAGGGTTTGGTGGCTTGGGCCAGCGGCCGAATCCATCGACCGAACGGGCCATCGAGACCAGCAGTGGCAGTACGACCGGTGGGGTGGCGGGATCCGTACTCCCTGGCAAGATCACCGGAACCGTGGACACCACCATCGGCGAGTTCACCGGTTCAGCTCCTTGTTGGAATTGCGAGCCTCAGCCGGGATGGGGGTATCAGACCGTGATTCCGGAAACAAAGGTTCCCAACAAGTCCGATTATGGGACTGATGCGGCCAAGCCAAATTTGGTGAAGGGATACAACTGAGACGTGACAATTCGATGGTTCGAAAGGGGCAGCCTCGGCTGCCCCTTTTTTATTGGACCTTGTCGTGTGCTACACTTTCACTCCTGATGGCCATGCGAATGAACCTGACCCTGATCGCACGGAGTTGACATACGTATGACTGAGCATCAGCCTCCATCCGAGAGCTCTGACGTTGAACTGGATCTTCGCGGGGTCATTTGCCCATATAATTTTGTGAAGACGAAGCTCAAGCTTGAGTCAATGAAGGAAGGCCAGGTGCTATCGGTTCTTCTGGATGATGGAGACCCAATTCGCAACGTGCCTCGCAGCGTACAGAACGAAGGGCATACGATATTGACACAAGAACGAGTGGATCAAGCCTATCGAGTTTTGATCCGTCGGGAAGAAAGCGACTGAATTCACGACGAGCCTCCCTCATTCGATTTTCTCCCATCGCTTCCGGAAAGCACGAGTGTGATCTCTTTCCTGCTGATCGAGCGCAGCCTCTGACGGACCCGAAGTGCTGTGCCGCGAATGATGAGCTCAGTCGGTCTCGTCAAGTCGCATGCGACAATCACCAACCGTCGAGGAGCAATGCTGTTCAGTGTCTCCAGTGCACGTGCGACCGATGCCATGGTACCGAACGCGACCATTGGAGTCTTTCTCTTCAAGGAATCGATCAGGCATTGACGAATATGTGAGGCTGCCCTTGGAAATTGCCCGAGAAAATAAAATGAGTTGCAGGGCAAGCCTGCGACCGTGAGTACCGCAACAATGACGGAAGGACCCGGAACGGGGACCACCGGAATTCGATGTGCATGAGCCGCAGCCACAAGGAGATATCCAGGGTCAGCAATAATGGGAGATCCACAATCCGAGACAAGCGCAACATCCATCCCTCTTTGTAATCGCTGTACAAGAATCCTCACTTTTTCTCTCAGATTCATGGGGCCATAGCTGGTCACCGTGGCCTGAATGCCGTGATGGGTGAGGAGGTGTTGTGTCGCTTTGGGGTCTTCAGAGGTAATCACGTCGACCTTCCCAAGAACCTGAATGGCGCGCACGGTCACATCATCGGGATGTCCGATGGGGACGGCAACGACATAGAGTGTGCCACTCTGCTGTGGCTGAGCATCCGAAGTCATTGCAGCTCCTACGTTTTGTTGACTCCGTTTGGTCCGCATCGATATAATTTCTAACTTATCTCGTTGGCGGTAAAATTCCGCGTCCCATAGGGGAATTCCCGATGGCAGCCGTTTGCTTCATGATCACCATCGTTCTGTATATCGTGGGCACGGTGTCGTTTCTCTCTTATTCGTTGCGGCGCTCAGAAGCGTTGTCAAAAGTGTCGTTGAGTGTGACGGCCGCCGGTTTCGCTTTCCATACTATCGCCCTCATCATTCGAATGGCGGGCGTCTCATCATCGTCGCCTCCGAGCTTCTCTGACGCCCTTTCTTTCTTCTCTTGGATGATCATTCTTGTGTTGTTGGTGGTCGAGTTTCGACATCAAATTCATGTACTTGGGTCATTCATGGTGCCCTTGGCCCTCCTCTCCTTAATCTCCGCCGCAGCTCTTCCTGAAACGGTGCCCACACTGCAGCCTGTACTCAAAACCTTATGGTTTCATGTCACGCTCAGCATGTTGGGCACGGTGGGCTTTACCGTCGCGTTTGTTGCGGGTGTGATGTACCTGATTCAGGATCGACTCCTCAAGTCGAAACGGTTCAATGTCCTCTACAGCAAGCTCCCTGCGCTCGACTTTCTCGATCATCTCAATCAACAGTCCATTGTATTGGGTTTTCCGGTGCCCACATTGGGCATCGTTACGGGTGCGATCCCAGCCGACTTTGCGCGTGGGTTTTTT